>JAICSG010000036.1 GCA_025937035.1 Thermoanaerobaculia bacterium
CGCATATCCGAACGAATCCATGACCTTCGGCGCCATGGGGAGCGTTCCGCTCCGCAGATGCTCCACGATCTCTCCGCCGTCGAAGGTCGTGGCGCCGAACGCGGCGGGCGAGCGCGACGGAATCACGGTCCGCGCGCCGTTGACGATCGCGGCGTGGCCATCCCAGGCGATCTCGCGGATCGAGGAGGCGCCTCCGGGCTGGTTGAGGAACTGTGTGGGCGGATTCACCTGGAAGGGCCGGAGGGCCAGGAAGAGCCTCGCTTTCCGGGCTTTTCCTCGATTGTGAAGGAGATAGCGGGCGCGCAGCACGGATTGCCCCGGCGGGCCGGAGGCGAAGGCGGTGATCTCCAGCGAGAGGCCGTCGCGGGTCCAGGTCACGGTGGGGATGGGGAGATATCCGTCCGCCAATGATTGAGAGGCTTTGACGTCGCTCCACGTGATCAGCTCGCCGTCGAGGAACAGGAACGGCTCGATCGAGAAGGCCCCCTGCCCCACCTCCAGCGCGCCGTCCTCGCCGAGCAGGCCTTCCTCGGAATCGGCGTCCACGCCCACCACCGTCCAATATTCCTGCTGGCCGGAGAAGGAGCGGGGATAGGAGCCGCGGGGGGCGTCCTTGGCGATCTGCTCGAAAAAGGCGTTGATGGTGGGGGCCCAGTCGAGGGGCTTGACGTCGAGATTGAGGAGGCCCGTTCCCCCCATTGTAGAGACGCCCCGTGGGGCGGCTCCTTCGGAGGCCTTTCCTGGAACGGCGACGTTTGGCCTTTGAGGAGACGCCCCACGGGGCGTCTCTACAATGGGGGCAATACCGGCAAGGCGCAGATACCGCGACTCCGTCTCCGGCAGATACAGATAATCCCGCCCGCCGTTCCCCCCTTTCACCTCGCGGACCGCCGTCCACGTTTTCCCATCGTCCGAGATCTCGACCGTGTAGGAGGTGGGGCGGCTCCAATCGATCACCAGTCCGCCATATTCGCGGGATTCCAGGAAATCCCAGGTGACTGTATTTCCGGAGGTGGTGACGGCCGGCGTTCGCGCATAGGGATGCTCTGGCGGCAGAGGCGTGAATTTCAGGTCGTCGATCCAGACGGTCCCTTTGCCGCCGGTGCCGGCGGTGACGGCGAATTCGATCGCGGCCACCTGCTTCATGTCGCCGCCGCCGGCGGGGCCCCAGGCGAATTCGATCTGGCGCTTCTTGTTCCGCAGCTCCCGCCAGTCATGGGGGAACTGGAAATCGCGGCGGTTGATCCACCAGACGTTCTGTCCGCTGGGATCGATCAGCTTGAATTCGAGGTTGTTCACCGGCGCTTCGCCGCGGATGCGGAAGGAGATCTGCCAGTTGGCGGGCAAGTCGATCGCGAGGGCCTTGTGGGCCACGGCGTAGCCCGCGCCGCCGTGGAAATCGAAGTCGAGGCGCAGAGACCCCTGGTCGTCCGAAAGGTCGAGGCGGACGCCGTCCGACGGGGCCGCGGTCCAGCCGGCGATCGTGGAGAAATCGTCGAGGGCTTGGGCGCTCAGGGACCTGGTTGCAAAAAGGACCGCAAGGACGGCAAGGACAGAGGAGCGCACTCTCACTCCTTGATGCTCCCCATGACGATGCCCTGGATGTAGGAGCGCTGGAGGGCGAGGAAGACGAGGAGGCCCGGCAGGACCGTGATCACCGCTCCGGCCATCATCAGCTCGGTGTCCTGCACGTGCTCGCCGGAGAGGTTGGCGAGCGCCACGGGCAGGGTGTACTTGCTCTCGTCGGTGAGCACGGTCAGCGGCCACAGGAAGTCGTTCCAGGAGGTCAGGAAGGTGAAGACTCCCAGGGTGACGAGGATGGGCTTCATCAGCGGGAGCACCACGCTCCAGTAGATGCGGAGCTCGGAGGCGCCGTCGAGGCGCGCAGCGTCGAGGAGCTCGTCGGGAATCCCCTGCGCGAACTGGCGGATCAGGAAGATGCCGAAGACGGTGGCGATGGCGGCCACGATCACGCCGCCGAAGGAGTTGACCAGGCCGAGCGCCCGGATCTCCAGGAAGAGCGGGAGCACCGTGACCTGCGGCGGCACCACCAGGGTCGCCAGCAGCAGGGCGAAGAGCCGGCCGCGGCCGCGGAAGCGCAGCTTGGCGAAGGCGTACCCCGCCATCGAGTTGCAGAGCAGCGAGATGGCGGTGATCGCCACCGCAAGGAAAAGACTGTTCAGAAAATTCCGCCCGATGTTGAGGCGGGCGAACAGGGCCGCGTAGTGCTGGAGCGTGGGGTGCGAGGGGAGCAGGCGCAGCGGCAGGGACATCGCCTCGCCGGTGGGCATCAGCGACGCCGAGAGCATCCACAGGAGGGGCAGCGCGGTGAGCGCCGCCAGGAGCAGCAGCGCGCCGTTGACGGCGATCTTCGCCAACAGCCGGCGGCTCACGCGCTCTTCCTCCCGCGGAGCAGCGCCTGCAGGCCGGTGGCGGCGATGATCAGCGCGAACAGCACGAAGGCGATCGCCGCCGCGGCGCCGAGGTTCCACCAGCGGAACCCCTGCTCGTACATCAGCAAGGTGATCGAGGTGGTCGCGTACAGCGGGCCGCCCCGGGTCATCACGTAGGGCTCGGCGAAGATCTGGAACAAGCTCACGGTGATCAGGATCCCCACGAAGATGGTGGTCGGCTTCAGCAGCGGCAGGGTGATGTCGCGGAGTTGCCGCCACGCTCCGGCGCCGTCGAGCTCGGCCGCCTCGTAGAGCGACTCGGGGATGGCCTGGAGCCCCACCACATAGATCACCAGGCCGTAGCCGAAGCTGCGCCAGACCGCCAGCAGGGTGATCGCCACGGTCGCCCAGGCGGGATCGCCGAGCCAGTCGATCGCCGGCAGATGGAGCAGGCCGAGCATCTGATTGATCAGGCCGTAGCGCGGGTGGTAGAGGTAACGGAAGATCACCGCCACGGCCACCAGCGTGGTGACCACCGGCGCGAAGAAGATGGTGCGGAAGAGGCCGCGCAGCTTCGCCACCTTCGAATTCACCAGCAGCGCGCCGCCGAGCGCCGCCCCCACGGTGAGCGGCACGCCGAGGACGACGAAGACCAGGGTATTGCGGATCACTTTCCAGAACAGCGGATCGCGCAGCAGCCGCAGGTAGTTGCTGGCGCCCACGAAGCGCAGGTTGCGCAGGTCCGCCAGGGCATAGATGTCGAAGTCGGTGAGCGAGAGCAGCAGCGCCGCGATCAGCGGCAGGGCGAAGAAGAGGGCGATGGCGCCCAGGGCGGGCGAGAGCAGCAGCCAGGCGGCCCGCCGCTCGGCCACGGAGCCGCGGCGCTCGTCGAGGTCCGGAGTCACCGCCGTGCCTCCGCGCTCGTTTCAGCGCGGTCGAGCATCCAGCGCCGTTTCTCGAGGATGCGGTCGACGTCCGCGTCGAGGGCGGCGAGCGCCTTGTCGAGATCGCGGCCGCCGCGCATCACCTGCTCGGCGGCCTCGGCCATGCGGGTGGCGATGCGCTCCCATTCCGGCACTGTCGGGGTCGGCGCCGCGCGCTCCAGTTGCACGAGGAAGGGCGCGGCCTTGGGGTCGGCGGCGAGCCCGGCCAGAGGCCATGCGGAGCGCCGGGAGGGCAGGTCTCCCGAAAGCTTGTAGAAGCGCGCTTGGCTGGCCGGCTCGGAGAGGTATTGCAACCATTTCCACGTCGCTTCCGGTGACCGGGCGTGCCGGAAGAGGACAAGGCTGGAGCCCCCCGCCAGCGAGAGCCCCGGATAGGGCATCCCGGCCTCCGGCGGCGGCAGCGGCGCCGTGGCCCAGAGGTCCTGCTTGTCGGGTGGCAGACGGCGCCGGAACTCGCCGAGGTTCCAGGGACCGGTGATCACCATCGCGAAATACCCTTCCGCGAACTGCTGGTAGAGGTTCGCCACGCTCTGCAGATCGAGCGACGGCGCCAGGCCGGAGGCGTAGAGGTCGAGGTAGAAGGCCATCGCCTTGCGGAAGCGCGGATCGCGGAAGTCGCCGCGGCGGCCGCCGTCCGCCAGGAGCGGAGCGCCGGCCTGCAACCCGAAGATGACCGGCTGCGTCCACTCGTCGATCGGGAGCAGGATGGCGTAACGGTTGGGACCGCCGCGCTGCTTGATCCGCGCCATGGTCTCGCGCCACTCGGCCCAGCTCCGCGGCGGCCAGGGGCCGCCCGCCGCCGCCACCAGATCGGTGCGGTAGAAGATCAGGCGGGTGTCCACGTACCAAGGGATGCCCCACGTCTTGCCGTCGAGCACGTTGGTGTCCCAGACGCCGGCGAAGGAGTCGGCGGCGAGCTCCGGCGGGATCCGCCCGTCGAGGCGGGCCAGGGCGTGCAGCGACACGAATTCCGGAATCCAGGTGTTGCCCAGTTGGGCGGCGTCGGGAGTGGCGTCGCCGACGTAGGCGGTCAGCAGCTTCTCGTGGGCGGCGGTCCAGGGGACCTGCTGCACCTCGACCTTGATGTCCGGATGGCGGGCCTCGAACTCCGGCACCATCTCGCGAACGACTTCCCCTTCGCGGCCGAACCCCCAGAACCGCACGGTGGTGCGCCCGCCCGCCTCTCCCCTCTCGCAGGAGGTCGCCCCGAGCAAAACGAGAAGCGCGAGCGCCACTGTAGAGACGCCCCGTGGGGCGTCTCCGTGTTGCGGGGCCACCGCATTGTAGACGCCCCTGGGGGCGTCTCTACAGTGGGCAGCAGCCGTTCTCAAGGCGCCACCTCCGCCAGCCAGCCGCCCGTGAAGCCGGCGCGCTGCAGGCCGCGCACGATGTGGGGGTTCTTCCGCATCACTTTCCAGACCAGGCCGCTGCGGTGGTTTTCGATCATCGCCACGATCGGTCCCTGATCGATGCCCAGATAATCGACGTCGAACCACCCCTGCTGCGGATCGACGCGCCCGGCCATCCCCTTCCCGCTCGTCCGCAGGGTGGGATTGAAGGCGTCGAGGAAGCCGTATTTGGAATAGAGATTGGCGCCGTAGCGGCGCTTCATCTCCCGCAGGGCCGCCATCGACAGGCCGGGGGTGAAGACGATCGATGAGATCGCCCCCGTGGGAGCGATCGTGCCGTCGTCGCGGATCTCCCCCTCGGTGGCGCCGCGCGCCGCGTAGCCGTAGAAGGTCCGCTGCCGGCCGTCGATCGTCAGTGTCTTGTCCATGGGGCCGTCGCAGGCGGTGAGGCCCCAGACGTTCTCGCCGTAGTCGCGATAGCCGCTCGGATTGGCGATCGCATAGGCGTGCTGGGCGAGCGTGGCGCGGCGGGAATTCTCGAAATAGTCGATCCCATGGGCGCGCATGAAGGGGTCCTGGATGCCGCGGAAGTCGATCCAGACGTGCGAGTACTGGTGACCGAAGAGAGGCGCGAAGAGCAGGTGCTCCTGGCCGTAAAACGTGCCCCAGCGGTAGGTCTTGGTGTACTGCTCCCAGGCGTCCGCGCCGACCGGATGGGTGGGCGAGCCGAGGGCGAGGACGATCACGATCATCGCCTCGTTGTAACCGCGCCAATCATAGGAATGGAAACCTTCCTCGGGCGTCCAGCCCATGCTGATCGCCGGCCGCCGCGCCTGCTCCCAGGGCCAGTCCACGCGCTCGTAAAGCTGCTCGGCGGTGGCGTGGATGGCCGTTTCGGTGGCGTCGCCGCGATCGAAATAGGACTGCGCGAAGAGCACGCCGGCCATCAGCAGCGAGGTGTCCACGGTGGACAGCTCGACGGTCTGGAAGCGCTCGGCGGTCCGCATGTCGAGGAAGTGATAGAAGAAACCTTTGTATCCAGAGACGCCCCGCGGCTCGGGCCCCTGTTTCATGGCGAGGAGCGAGCGCAGCGTGGCCAGGGCCCGCTTCGCGGCCTGCTGGCGGGTGACGTAGCCGCGCTCGGCGCCGATGCCGTAGGCGGTGAGGCCGAAGCCCACCGCGGCGATGCTGGAGAACGACGGCGTGGGCGCGCGGTCGGGAATCAGCAGCGTATGGGGATCGGCCAGGTCCCAGAAGTATTGAAACGAGCGGCGCTCGACGTCGTCGAGAAGCGCCGCGTCGGAAACTTTGGCTGGTGGATCGTGGGGCACGGGCGTGCCCGTGCATGAAGAAGACGCGAGGGCGAGGAGGAGCGGAATGATCCTTCGTGTCAAGCGGTCCTCCTCGCCATGCGGGTCAAGCTATCAGAAGTTGATCTTCAGCCCCACCTGCTCGCGGCGCGGGAGGTTGATCACGCACTGCGGGTTGCCGAAATTGGAGTTTCCCCCGGGTCCGATGAAGTTGTCCAGACAGCCGTAGCTCGCCCAGTTGAAGGCGTTGAAGATCTCGCCGACGATGCCCACCGAGACGCTGCCCGCGACGCGGAAATCCTTCTCCAGATGGAAATCGACCGAGCGGTCGGCGAAGCCCCAGGTCTTCGGCGGATAGATCGTGCGGTCGAACGGCCGGGTCTGCTCGCGGGCCGGCAGGTCGAAGCCCTGCGAGAAGTCGAGGACGTTGAAGGCCGCGCCGGTCCCCAGGGTGATGGTGGTGCTGAAGGTCAGCTCCCAGGGGAGCCCGAAGATGCCGTTGGCCACGATGCGGTCCTTCTCCGAGCCCGGCACGTCATGCTTGCCGTACGCGGCGGCGCTCGGATAGTCGAGGCTGAACAGATCGTTGCCGGTCTGCTTGGCGTTGGCGTGCGTGTAGGCGAGGTGCACGCCCCAATTGTTGGTGAACGGCCGGTCGAGGGTGAAGAAGAGGGCGTCGTACCAGTACCGCTTGCCATTGGGGTCGGAGATGATCACGTTGCCGAAGCCTGGCACCAGCGCCGCGCAGCAGATGCCGCTCGCCGACAGCCAGGTGAAGCCGTGGTAGCCGCGGACGCCGTTATAGCTCAACGAGGCGTTCCAACTGCCGAACGCCTGGCGGACGCCGAGGTTCCACTGGTTCGAGTAGGGTGGCTTGGTGTTGTTGTTGAGCAGGTAGATCTCGGGGCTGGTCTGGCCCGAGGCGATCAGCTCGTGCAGGCCCGCGGGAGTCAGGTAGCGCGGATCCCACATGATCGTCGGGGCGCCGTTGCGCGGCTGGCCATTGGGCGAGAACTCGATGCGGTAGACCGGGTATTGCAGGCGGAACCGCTCGTCGAGCGTGGCGTTGAGGAAGAGGCGGTCGAAGTAGCGGCCGGCGCCGCCGAAGAGGATCGACTTGCCGTCCCCCCGCAGATCGTAGGAGAAGCCGAGGCGCGGCTGGATCTGGCTCGTGTACTGCGAGCGGTTGTGGCCGTTCGAGAAGTAGCTGGAGTCGATTTTGCCGGTGAGCGCCGCCACGATGTTCGCCGGCGTAACGTAATCCTCGTCGAGCTGGTTGGTCTCGTAGTCGTAGCGCAGGCCCAGGTTGATCGTGAGCCGCGGATTGACCGTCCAGGTGTCCTGGGCGTAGATGCCGTACTCCTGGTTGTTGGCCGACAGGTCCGGATTGCCGAAGCCGAACTGCGCCTCGTACGGCTGATCGAACGTCAGGCCGTTCGCCGGATCGATCCGGAAGTTGTAGACCGGGTTGCCGGTCTGGAACTTGGTGACGTTATAGCGGAGGAAATCGGCATTGCCGCCGACCTGCAGGCTGTGGTCGCCCCCGGCCTGGAAGGTGGGCAGGTTGTAGTCGTCGCGCAACTCGGTCCGCTTCTGGTCGAACTTCTGGCTCGTGTCCTTGCCGCCGATGCGGATGGCCCCTTCAAAGTTGAGGCCGACGAGGTCGGGATTGAGCGCCGCCTGATTCCAGGTGTAGTCCTGCCAGCTCAGCGAGAGCTGGTTGAGCGCCACGTCGCTGTTCCAACTGTGGCGCAGGGTTGTGCCCCACACCTGGTTCTTGAGATCGGTCGCCGTCTGGTAGGAGGTTATGCCGCCGAAGTCGCGGATCTCGTGCTCTTTGCGATAGTTGCCGCTGAGGTCCACGATCTGGTTCTGCGCCGGCTGCCAGCTCAGCTTGCCGAACCCCAGATTCGACTTGAAGGGGCTGGGGAAGACGCCGGCAAACTGGCTGAACGAGGGGGGAAGATCGGGGTCGACGACGACCGGCGTGGTGGCGTGCTCGTCGACCCCCTCATACGACAGGAAATAATGAAGCTTATCCTTGATGATCGGTCCGCCGATCGAGGCGCCGGGCTGGCTGCGTCGGTAGTCCTGATTGGTGGTCAGCGTCGAATACTGGAAATTCTTCGGCAGCTCGGACACCCACTGCTTCGGCTGATAGAACCAGAAGAGCTGGCCGCGCACGTCGTTGCCGCCCGACTTGGTGACCGCCGTGATGACGGCGCTCGATGCCTTCTCGTATTGCGCGCTGTAGTTCTGGGTGATGACGCGAAACTCCTGCACGGCGTTCTGCGGGAACGGGTTGCCGCGGCTGGTGTCCTGTCCGACCAGACCTCCTTGCAGCACGTCGTTCTTGAAGCTGACGCCGTCGATGAACACGTTGGTCTGCTCGGCCGGCTGGGCGTCGCTGGTGATCGTCTTGCGCAGGGGATCGTTGGACAGATGGACGCCCGGCGCCAGGGCGGCGAAGTTGAGGAAGTTGCGGTCGTCCTGGGGCAGGTTCTCGATCTGCTGCGGGGTGACGTTGGTCGCCGCCTCGGGGGTCCGGATGTCGATCGCCTGCTCGCCCACGACGGTGATCGATTCGCTGATCACCGCGGTGGGTGTCATCACGAAGGTGACGTTGAGGCTCTGGCCCACGCGCACGGTCACCGTCTGCGAGCGCTCCTCGAACCCCTGGGCCGAGACCGTGATGATGTACTCGCCCGGGATCAGGTTGCCGAGTTGGAAGGCCCCGTCAGGCCCCGCCTTGACGGTGGTGACGAACCCCGACGTGGTGCCCACGGCGGTGATCTGGGCCCCGGCGAGCACCGCGTTCTGGTTGTCCGTCACCTTGCCGCGGATCGTCGCCGTCGACGTCTGGGCGAGCGCGGGGACCGCCAGAGCGCCGGCGAGCAGCAAGAGCAGAAGCGATCTCAGTGATCTCAGAAGTCGTGTCATGACACCTCTCCTTTTCAATCCTCTCCAGTCCTCAAGTCATAGACCCTTCATGGCGCCGCCGCAGGAGCCCCGCACCACCAGCGTGGTGGGGACGGTCTCCTGGCGCCGCTCGTGCTCGTTCTTGCGATCTACCGCGTGCAGCAGCCGCTCCATGGCGCGCGTCCCCAGCTCCGCGATGGGCACGTGCACCGAGGAGAGCGGCGGGGTGACGTAGCGGGCGATCGGAATGTCGTCGAAGCCGGCCAGGGCGACGTCGCCGGGCACCTCGACGCCCGCCTCGCGCAGGGCGAAGAGGCAGCCGATCGCCATCGAGTCGTTGGCGGCGAAGACCGCCTCGGGGCGCGGCTCCAGGGCGAGCAGGTGCTGGCCCGCCTGATACCCGGACTCCTCGCTGAAATCGCCCGGGATCTCGAGCGCGGACGACGGCGCGATCCCCTCCGCGCGGAGGGCGTCGCGGTAACCGCGCAGGCGCTCGCGGGCGTCGGCGTTCTCCGCCGGCCCGCAGATCAGGGCGATGCGCCGGTGCCCCAGGGCCGCCAGATGGCGAGCCATGGCGAACGCCCCCCCATAGTTGTCGACGTTGATGGCGTCGAACGCGAGCCTCTCCACTCTCGTATTGAGGAGCACCACGGGGAGCGTCTCGGGGAGGTTGCGGCGCAGGGTCTGGGCGTCGACGTCGGGCGAGAGAACGATCAGCCCGTCCACCCGTCCGCGCAGGGCCCGCAGCACGGCCTCGATCTCGGCGCGGTCGCTGTGGAAGCCGGAGACCAGGACGTGATAGCCGCTGCGGCGCGCCGCGAGGTCGACCCCGCGGATGACCTCGGAGAAGAACTCGCCGTAGAGGTCCGGCAGCAGCACGCCGATGGTGTCGGTCTGGTTGGTGATCAGGCTGCGGGCGGCGCCGTGGGGGACGTAGCGGAGCTGCTCGATGGCCGCCAGGATGCGCTGGCGCGTCTCCGCGGCGACCGGCCCCTTCTCGTTGATGACACGGGAGACGGTGGCGATCGATACCCCCGCCTTGAGAGCGACCTCCTTGATGGAGGCGCTCAAGGCCCGTTCCCCCCAAAACTTTGCCGCACGGAAAAAGAGGTCATATCGGCTCCTGGGCGTCCGCCCACGACCCGGTGTAATCGTTTACAGCGGCGTACCGTAACAGGGGGGTTGGCGGGTTGTCAAGGAAATGTCACGCAGGGGAGCACCCGCCCCCGCTCCTCCAGGGCGGTCTGTCGCTCCAGAAACGACGGCATCCTGGACTTGATCTCAGGTCCTGATTTTTCTAGGATCCACAACAAGATGTAGCGCTTTCTCGCGATCCGGAAGGAGGTGCAGCGCGTCCGAGCGGACCTGCCGGTCTCGCCAGGGCCCGGGTCATGCCAGATGTGGAAAGGATCTATCGTGGAGAAGGGCCCACTCAAGCCGCTGCATGCCGACGGTTCGTTGAGTCAGCCGAAATTGGCCGCTTTCCGGAAGCTCTCGACGGAGGGTCTGATCGGCTCGTTACATCCAGGCGAGCCCGGGGCTCTCAAGGTAAAGGCGGACGGCACTATAATGGACGGACACCACCGCATATACGTCCTGCGGGAACGTGGTGTGGACGTCGACGCTCTCCCGCGAGAGCCTTGGAGTGAGGGCCATCTGCAATGAGAACCGAAGTCTACTGGGTGCCGGGTCCCTGGCCAGGTCGTTTGGGCATCGTTCCACGGCCTCGCGGCGGTGACTGGCTCGCGGATGAGGTCCGTTCGTGGAAGGCGTCCCAGATCGACGTTCCAGTCTCGCTCTTGACCTCAGAGGAGGCCGCTGAGCTTGGTCTCCAGGCGGAAGAGGCGCTCGCCCGTGAGGAGGGACTGGAGTATCACGCCTTTCCGATCCCTGATTACAGTGTGCCTCGTTCCCGCGCGGACCTTCTCCGTTTTCTCAGCCGTTTGGAGGAGGCACTGGAGTCGGGGAAGAACGTGGCGGTCCACTGCCGCGCGGGTATCGGCAGGTCCTCGATCGTCGTCGCGTCTCTGCTCGTCGCCGCGGGCCTGGAGCCTGAAGAGGCGTTCCGCCGCATTGAGAAGGCTCGCGGCAGACCGGTACCGGATACTCCCGAACAGCGAGAGTGGGTGGCTCAGAATGTGTCCGAAGCCGCGGCGCCGATTCGATCCCATCAAGATTGACCAGGACAGCCCGCCCGTTTTTCGACACCTGTCGAATTCCAGACACCCGCAACCCCCGCCACGCCATCGGGGTCTTTCCTCCCTAACCGAAGCCCCAGGAAGCCTTTACGATTCTGCCGGCCGATGTCCCCCGGGCTGGCACGCGGCGTGGGAAGAGGATCCGCATGACAGTGCTCGCCTATCGATCCTCCCGCACCGAGCCGAGACCGGCCTCGCGCGATAAGATGACGCCGGACGCTGCGGATTCGCTCCGCTCTGTCGAGGGATCTCCTTTGATGACGACCGAAGCTGTGAGGGCTGCGTGGCCGCTGGCGGTGGATTCGGCTCCGCTCGATCCCCTTGTGGCCGCCCTCCGGCACATCGCGCGGTTCGTCTCCAGCACCCTGGAGCTGCGGGAGGTCTTCACGCGCGTGGCCGAGGCCGCGGCCACCGTGCTACCCCTCGACTTCATGGGCGTGGTGCGCGTCAAGGGACCGGACGCCCTGGAGACTGCAACAAGTGCCGCTCCCTCGGCGTGCGCGCGCTGCTCAAGATCCCGCTGCGCCTCGACGGCGGGTTCATCGGCGCGCTGATCTTCTTCTCCAAAACCCCGGGCCGCTATTCCGAGGAAGACGTCGTGGTGGCCCGCCGGGTGGCCGACCACGTGAGCCTGGCTCTCTCGCACCAGTGCCTGGCCGAGGAGCAGCGCCAGGCGGCGGAGGCCCGCGAGCGCGCCGCGCGTCTGGAGCAGCGCGTGCAGGCCCCCGGCTCGCCGGGGCACATCCTGAAAACCGATCGCGAATCGCGGGCGCGGAGGCCTCGGGAGGGACTGCTTTGGTTTATTGCCCTTTTCCATCCAGGGGCTTATGGACAAGCATCGAAGCGCGTTGACGCAGGCGATGAAGTGCTTTACGATGCCTAAGTAGAGCGGAGATAGTGAGATAGCGGGCCAGCTATTTGTTCGACGTATCGTCTGATTCCAGAGGCCGTTGAATGGAAACGAGACGAAGCCATCGGCCGCATTGTTAAATGTGAGGATTCGATGGCACCGTTGGACGGTTCCCCCACATCGTTCACATCATGAGGAGCATTCATGACCACTCCGACGAAAGGCTCACCCGAGACCCCGCGCCCACCCCGGCCCTGTGCCGGTGCCCTGACGGCCAGACAAATCCAGCGGCTGCAGGAACGGATGGGCGATCCGTTCAACTCGCTACCGCCCCATGCCGCGTTCACCATGCTTATGCGGCACGGCGGCCTGCCCGTGTTGCTCGACCAGACGTCCGCCGCCCGCCGGCTGGCCCCGTTCCTGTCGGCCGCCGACACCACGACTGGCGCGGCGATGACCCCGGACGACGTCGCCCAGCAGTTGGAGCAGGCCGCCCAGGATTTCTTCCGCAAGCTGGTCAACCACCCCGGCTATATAGCGAACGCCGACCTGATCTCGTACATCACGTTCCCATATACCGGCAAAACGTTCGAGGGCACCGCCACGGTGAGCGCCTCCGTGCCGGCCGTGTTCACGTTCGTCGGGCAGTTCATCGACCACGACCTGACGATGAACGCGGTCGACCTGTTCACGGACCAGACCGGCCCCGTCCGGAACGGGGCGTCACCCCTGATCGATCTCGACAGCGCGTACGGCCCGCGGACCACCGGCACCGGGCTGGTCAACATCCCGACGGTCAGCGGCACTCCCAAGGGCGATCTTATCTTCGATCACAATGGCAAGTTCAAGATGCACCCTATCGAAGGAACGAACGGGTTCGACCTGAACCGGACGAAGATGTCGGTGCCGGCCGGCCCGATCACGCACCGGCCGCCGGCGTTCACGGCCCACATCTTCGACAGCCGCAACGACGAGAATCAGCTCATCCTGCAGATTCACATCCTGTTGGAGCGGGTGCACAACAAGCTGGTCGATACCAACGCCCTGCACACCGCCGGGAAGCCGAAGGACGAAGTGATCACCACAGTGCGGAGGGAGGTGGTGGCCAACTGGCAGACGGTCGTTCTCCAGGACTACCTGCCGCGAGTCATCGAGGCGGCCACGCTGACCAACGTGCTGACGCAAATCCGGCAGATCAACTTCGGCAACCTGAAACATAAGCCGCTGCTCGACCTGGCCAGCGGGGCGCTGGTGGTGCAGTTGCCGCACGAGTGGGCGATCGGGTTCCGGTTCGGCCACAGCCAGTTGCGGCCCAGCTACCACCTGAACGCCGGGGGCGGGGCGGACGTCAAGCTGTTCGACAACCTGACCGCTCACCCCGGCAAAGACGATCTGCGGGGGAGCGTCCACCTGCCGCCCGAGCATGTGATCGACTGGGCCAAGTTCTACCCGGACGGAAGCTTGCCTAACGGCACCCGCTCGTTGGGAATCGACAGCAAGGTGACGCCGCCGGTGTTCAACCTACCCGAGAGCACGATCCCGGACTCGATCAAAACGGTCGGCAACCTGCCCCAGCGGACCCTGGTTCGCGGCCGGTCGATCGGGGTCGTCTCGGGTGAAGAGCTGTACGACTTCTACACCTCCAACGAAGGCGGCCCACCGGTCCCGCTGGTCCACCCCAGGCTGACGCCGCTCGAAGTGGAGCCGAACCCCGCTGTCCACCACCTGTTCAC
>JAICSG010000415.1 GCA_025937035.1 Thermoanaerobaculia bacterium
GCCACGACCCTGCTGAGCGACGTGGTGGCCTCCCCCGCCGTGCGCGAGCGCTACCCGGCCTTCGCGGCGGCCGTGCAGTCGATCTCCTCGCCGCCGCTGCGCAACATGGGGACGATCGGCGGCAATCTCTGCGTGGACACGCGCTGCACCTACTACAACCAGACCGAGGAGTGGCGCCGCTCGATCGACTACTGCATGAAGGCCGAGGGGGAGATCTGCTGGGTGGCCACGAGCTCGCCGCGCTGCTGGGCCCACACCGCCACCGACTCCGCGCCCATGGCCTGCGCCCTGGGAGCGCGGGTAAAGCTGGTCTCGAAGGACGGCGAGCGGGTGATCCCGATCGAGGACCTCTACCGGGACGACGGCATCAATTATCTGGCCAAGCGGCCGGACGAGATCCTGACCGGCCTCTATCTCCCGGCCGAGGCGACGGCCGGCCGCTGCCGCTCCGCCTTCTGGAAGCTCCGCCGCCGCGGCTCGATCGACTTCGCCGTCCTCTCCGCCGCCGCCGCCCTCTGGACGGCGCCGGACGGTACGGTCGAGAAGGCCAGGATCTACCTCGGAGCGGTAGCCTCCCGTCCGCTGGCCGCCCAGGAGAGCGCCGATTTCCTGATTGGAAAGAAGCTCACCCCCGAGATCATCGCCGAGGCCGCGAAGCTCACCCGCAAGGTGGCGACACCCATGGACAACACCGATTTCCAGACCCAGTGGCGCGGCACCATGGTCCAGCGCTACACCGAGGCCGCGCTGCGCGAGGCGGCGGGGATGGATCCCGGACGGCTGGGGCCCAAGCATGGGCTGCCGGTGGTGGAATGAAAGAGCCTGAGCTCCTCCGGAAACGACGCACGTTCGAAGGGTGCGAGCCTTTCGTGCTGTAGAGCCTGCGCCACCGGGGCGAGGCCTGCTCGGGCCTCGCCCACTTGCTGACGCGGGATCTGGAGGATTTCGCCCGCGGCGTGCCCTTCGCGGACGACCGGACCCTCGTGCTGGCCCGGCGGTCGACCTGACCCTACTGGCAGTGCCCGGGGCCGATCGCGCCCTCGTTGAAGTTGGTCAGCGTCGTTATCAACGCCCCCGTGGCCGATGGGGCCAGGAAGCCCGAGCCCACCGGCGGTACGACCAGACCGCCGATCAGCGCGTCGGCGCTGACGATGGCGCCGGCCACGGATGAATCGTCGGCGCCGTTGGCGACGTTGAGTTTGGCGGCGATCAACTGGTGAGCCAGGGCGATCAGCCCGTTCCCCGATGCCGGCTGGTTGAAGATCGACAGCAACTGTGCCTGGTCATAAGTCACGGTGCCCAGGGTCAAACTGGTCACCGGCCAGCTCACGCACAGCGGGCTCCCGGGATTCGTGGCGCAGACGAGATCGTTGTGGGTGCTCCAGTAACCCTGGGTCAAGGTGCACCCGGCGGCGTGGTCACAGGCCAGGGTCGAGCAGGTGCTGTTCGCGGTGAAATTGCTCCGGTTGAGCGTGCTGTTGGCATGCGCGAAAGCATGGAACACGTAGCTGGTTCCGCAGACGAGGGCGTCGAGGCAGTTGGTCGAGGCGCCGTTGTCGAACAGAAACTCACCGACAGTCACCGTGACGCACTCATTGGGGCCCAGGTTGTAACGGGAAAGATTGGCGTTGCCCGAGAACGACGCCTTGCACAGACGGGAGTCCTCCGACAGGTACCAGCCGCCATTGGCGGCGAAGTCGGCAGCGGTCATCCACTGGATGGAGAACCCCGCGGGAGCGCCACTGGCACCCGCGCAGACCTGAAGGTTGATGGAGGTCTGCGTGGGGCCGCCGCCGCAACTGATGACCGGCGTGTCCATCTGGGTCTTGGGCGGCTTGGGTGCCGCTCCACCGGGCACGCTGACCAGGGCCAGGAGCGCAATCATCACGAAAAAAATGCGTGTTATTCTCATGGTATCCCTCCGTTCGATCACGATGAGCCACGATCCCGTACGGCAGTATTCTTGTCAGCTCATGCGCGATCTGTTTCTGCTTCTGCCGCTTATTTCAAGCATAGCGGCCTGCGGGAGGAGGGGCAATCCACCAAACGGGTAGTCTTTATAAGACTTCTGGCGTACTCGGCAGAGACAACTGTCTATCATTGAATTGAACCGGTAAACCCTCTGCTTTCCGCGTAACGGATCAGCGCCAGCCGCCCTTTGGTCCGCAGCTTTTCGGAGATATGCTGAAGATGCGCTTTTACCGTGGGCTCACTGATCGATAGCGCCGAAGCGATCTGTTTATTGCGCAGGCCGCTGCAGAGGAGATTCAAGACCTGGAGCTCGCGGGGAGTCAGGAGGGCGGCAAAGTCCCGTGCGCCCGCCTCCTTCCGCAGCAGATCCTTGAGCACATGGGAGGTCGCCCGCCGCTCCAGCCAGTGCTCCCCGGCATGAACCTTCCGGATGCACTGGAGGAGCATGCCCGGAGGCATCTCCTTGAGCACCACCCCGGGGATGCCCAGGCGAACCGCTTGACGGATTATTAAATCGTCTTCCGAGCCTTCGGCATGCAACACGATCCGGGTGGTCGATCGCTCGCTGAGCAAAGCTTGGATCACGCCCATGCCGTCGAGGCCCGGCATCCGCGTATCAAGGATCAGGATATCCGGTCGATGCCGGCGCACGGCCTCGAGAGCTTCACGGCCATTGCCGCAGCAGGCCACGATCTCGCAGTCGGGCTCCGCGGCGAGGAGATGCTCGATTCCCCTCAGCATCAGCGGGTGATCGTCCGCGATCACCAGACGTATGCCCATCGAACCAGCGTACCACGAGCCTGCCACGCCGGCCCCACCCCTTCGGGCGGCTACCGGACGGGATGGGATAGGATGGGATTATGACCGTCGCCGTCCTGCCCGCCGCCGGCGCCTCCCGCCGGATGGGCCGTCCCAAGCTGCTCCTCCCCTTCAACGGTGGCCCGCTCATCGCCGGGGTGGTGAACGCCCTGCTCGGCGGCGGGGTCGAGGAGATCGTGCTGGTGACCGCTCCGGAAGACGAGGATCTTCGTGGCTGGGCCCGGCGGTCCGGCATCGAGAGCGCCGTGAACCCCGATCCCGGGCGCGGCATGCTGTCGTCGATTCAGGCCGGGATCGCCGCCCTGGGCGGGGCCGCGGAGCTCGCCCGGCGGAGTGCCACCCTTCTAGTCTCCCCCGCCGACCTCCCCAACCTCCAGGCCGAGACCGTGATCGAGCTCCTCCGCCGGATGCGGGAGTCCGGCGCGCTCCTCGCCGAGCCCGTCTTCCACGGCAGGCGCGGCCACCCCTTGGGCGTCGCCCCGCGGCTGATCCCGGAGATCGAAACGCTCGATCTCGGTATAGGCTTGCGCCAGCTCCGGAACCGCCACGAGGCGGAGCTCCTGGAGGTGCCGGTGGAGGACGCCGGGGTGGTGCAGGACGTGGATACGCCGGAGGAGTACGAACGATTGCAGTCATGAAGCTTGCGCCTTTGATCCCCCTCATCATCGCCCACCGCGGCGCCAGCGGTTACCGACCCGAGCACACTCTCGCCTCCTATGAGCTGGCGATCGGGATGGGCGCCGATTTCATCGAGCCGGACCTGGTCTCGACGCGGGACGGCATCCTGATCGCCCGCCACGAGAACGAGATCTCTGAGACGACCGATGTCGCCGCTCATCCGGAATTCGCGAGCCGAAAGACAACCAAACAGATCGACGGCCACGAGGTCACAGGTTGGTTCACCGAGGACTTCACGCTCGCCGAGATCAAGACCTTGCGAGCCAAGGAACGGCTGCGATTCCGCAACCAATCCTTCAACGGCCAATTCGAGGTACCCACTTTCGCCGAGGTGATCGCTCTGGCGAAACGCAGGAGCGCAGAGACCGGACGGACGATCGGCATCTATCCCGAGACCAAGCATCCCACCTATTTTCGCACCATCGGTTTGCCTCTGGAGGAGCCGCTGCTTGCCCTGCTCCAGGAGAACGGGTACCGAGGCCGGACGGCGCCTGTTTATATCCAATCGTTCGAGGTAGGGAATCTGAAGCGGCTCCGGCAGGTGACCGATCTCCCTCTGATCCAGCTCATGGAGGCCGTAGGACGGCCTTGGGATTTCGTTGTCGCTGGAGATCCACGGACCTATCACGATCTGGCGACTCCGGCCGGTCTCATGGAGATCGCCACCTACGCGGACGGTATCGGACCGGACAAGCGGATGATCGTTCCGGCCGGACCCGATGGCCGTCTACTCTCCCCCACTTCTCTCGTAAAGGACGCCCATGCCGCAAAGCTCCTGGTCCATCCGTGGACCTTCCGCAGTGACGGCTCCTTCCTCGCTCCGGAGTACGGAGGCAATCCGGGAAAGGAGTACGATCAGTTTTTCTCGCTCGGCGTGGACGGCCTGTTCAGCGATTTCTCGGATACGGCCGTCAAGGGCCGCGAGGCTTGGAGCAGACATTGAGCTTGACCCTGGAAGAGATCTCGACCGGCACCGGCCATGAGCGGGTCGTCCTCTGCCGCGACCCGGAAGCCGGCTACCGGGGGATCATCGCCATTCACAGCACGGCGGCGGGGACGGCGGTCGGCGGCACGCGCTACTGGCGCTACGACCGCGAGGAGGACGCGCTGACCGACGCCCTGCGCCTGTCGCGCGGCATGACCTACAAGAACCTCATGGCCGGTCTTCCCCTCGGCGGCGGCAAGTCGGTGATCCTGCGCGGCGCCGAAGACCGGGA
>JAICSG010001238.1 GCA_025937035.1 Thermoanaerobaculia bacterium
GAATAGGGGATCGAGCTGGCGACCAGCTTCCAGCCGTCCGCCGGGAATTCCAGGTGAACGCGCCCCCGCCCGCCTGTCCAGCGGACGGCCTCCGGATCCCAGGGGCGCTCGGTAGGCTGCCAGCCGGGAGTGGTGAGCACCACCTGGCGGGGGTCTTCCAGAGCCGCCACGGCTTCCCAGGGCTCGCGAGGATCGGCCGTCACGGCGCCGGTGGGGAGGAACCAGCGCGGCAGGGGATCGGGCTCCCCGAACAGCCGCATGGGGGCGAATTCGTTGTGGTCGAGCCGTGGCCACCCCTTGGGCTTCGGCGCGTGGCGGCTGGAGATGAGGACGCTCACCCCCAGGAAGCGGAGCAGCGGGCTGTCCACGTTGGTCAGCGTCCCCTTGTAGCGCCGCCCCTCGGGCCGGAAGCCCAGGGCGGCGTCGAGGACCCGCAGATAGCGGATGTCCGCGGCGGGGTTGTCGACGCGCACCTCCGCCAGGCCGTAGACGGGGAGGATCGAGGGGTAGACGTGGAATCCGGCGGCGGTCACGCGCGAGCCCGGGTGGGCCCGGGCGTGGTCCTGGACGGTCAGCATGAACGGGGTCACCGGATAGAGCATCTCGCGGTGTCCCGTGGGCAGGTAGTCCCGGGCCCACGGGATCAGATCCAACAGGACCGCGGCGAGCAGGGCCCAGCGGGCCGGCCGGACGCGGACGAAGAGCGCGGCCAGGGCGAGCGCCAGGACCGCCAGCAGGCGCCAGGGATGGCCGAGGAGGAGGATCGCCGCGGCGGGGATCAGGACCGCGACGGCGGCGGCCATGGGGCCGGTCTCCCTCCGGAAGACCGCCTCCAGGCCCAGCGCTCCCGCGATCACCAGGCAGAGGCCGGCGGCGGGGAGCCAGCGGGAGAGGATGATGGCGTTCACGTAGGGGAGGCGCGAGGCCACGAACGCCAGCGGCGCGAAGCCGGCCGCCAGCAGGTAGAAGAGCGCGGCCAGGGCCAGCAGCGGACCCGCGAGCCGCCGTTTCCTGCGGGTGAGAAAGGCGGCGGGGAGGCCCAGAACGGCCAGCACGCCCAGATAGCAGGAGCCGTCGACCGGCCAGGTCTCCGGACCGCGCAGGTCGTCGTGGAACGCCCGGCCGAAGACCTCGGGGTTGAGAGGGGCCAGGAAGAGCCTCTTCTCGAATCCCGCCGGGGCCGCCGGGGCGGCCCGTTCCGCGGCCCGCGCGGCCCGCAGCGAGCCCAGCATCTGCAGGGTCTGCGGGAGGAGCACCGGGGCGGCCAGGGCCGCGCCGAGGAGGCAGCAGGCCGCGAAGCCCCCGATCCTGGCCAGCCTCAGCCTCCAGGGCGTCCGCGCGCGGCCGGCGGCGAGGGCGAAGGCCAGGCTCGTGAGGCCCGCCCCGATCACCGCCTCCGGATGCCCCGAGAGCAGGATCGCCGCGGCGATCAGGGAGGCGGCCACACAGGTGCTCCTCCGGGGCCGGCGGACGATCGCGACCGCAGCCGCGGCGAGCCAGGGGGTCCAGGCGATCACCGTCCCCAGGGCGAAGA
>JAICSG010000976.1 GCA_025937035.1 Thermoanaerobaculia bacterium
CCGGCCGCTCGCCGCCCGCGCCGACGCCTTCGCCGTGGACCGTCTGCTCGACGCGGTCACCTCGCTGCAGAAGACGAGCACGCTCGACGACGTCGATTCCAAGGCCGTGGGGCTCGACAAGCCCCGCGCCACCGTGCGCCTGACCACCAAGGACGGCGAGAAGGTGCTGCGGATCGGCGCCGAGGTGCCGCCCGGCGGCTCGACGATCGCCGGAGTCGAGGGGCGGAAGGGGGCCTACGTGGTGTCCGACGCCGTGCTCTCCGAGGTGGACAAGGCGCCGGGCGAGTGGCGGGACCACCAGGTCTTCCGGGGGAACCGGGAGGCGGTGCAGCGGATCACGCTGACCGGAGGTCCCCAGGGGCCGGTGGTGCTGGCGCGGCGCCGGGGGGGCTTCTGGATGGAGCGGCCCGTGGCCGACCGGGCCGACCGCGATCTGGCGGACGGCCTGCTCTCGGATCTGTCCGGGCTCACCGCCGACCGCTTCCTGGACGCCGCCGAGCAGAGCCTGGCGGCCCTGGGGCTCAATCCCCCCAAAGGCGCGGTGGACGTGGTCTTCTCGGACGGCACGCCGCCGGCCCGCGTGGAGCTGGGGACGGCGGTGACCGGCCCGGCGGCGCCGGAGGGGCAGCCGGCCGGCGAGCTGGCCTACGGCAAGGTGGGGGACACGGTCTTCGAGGTCCGCACCCGGCTGGGCGAGTCGATCCGCCGGGCCCCCAACGACTGGCGGGCGCTCCAGCTCTCCGTCTTCGAGGTCCACGACGTCGATTCGGCCACCGTGCGGGATGCTGGCGGGGCCATGCCGCTGACCCGGTCCGGCACCGACTGGAAGCGCGGGGACACCCTGATCTCCTACCTGCCGGTGAGCGATCTCCTCTTCGCCGTGACCGGGGCCCGCGCCCAGCGGGTGCTTGACGCCGCGGAGGCCGCCGGGCTCGCCAAGCCGCTGCTCACCTTCGAGCTGCACGGCAAGGAGCTGGGGGACGAGACGCTGACCCTCTACCCGCCCACCAAGGACGGGGTGCCGGCCCGGGTGAGCGGGCGGGACGTGGTCTTGCTGCTGCCGGCGGACACGCTCCAGCAGATCCAGGCGAAGCTCAAGGGGGTGCGGGAGGCGAAGGCGGTCAAGTAGGCGGCGGGCCCTCCCCCTCCGTCGGCCTCTGATCGTCCGGCGGCGGTCCGTCCCCCTCGCCTTCGGGCGGCGGCGGTGGTTCGCCCTCCCTCTGCTCCAGCCTCTCCATCCGCCGCTGCCGGAAGCGGTCGAGGAGGCCGCCCGGCCGCCGCTTGGGGGGCGGGCCGGGGTTTCCGACACCGGGGCCCGGGTTGGGCAGGCGCAGGCGGCCGACGATCTTCAGGTACTCCTTCTCCTTCTCGGGGCCCAGCAGCTCGCGGGTGGAGAGAATGTTGTTGACCAGCGCCCGCTCCAGGGCCATGTGGATCCGCGACGACTCGGCGAGCAGGGCCTCGACCCGCTGGCGGTCCGGAGCCGGCCGGGTCACCTCGCGGCGGATCTCGCGATGGACCTCGTTCATCTGCAGCCGCTGCCGGGTGGACTCCTGGTAGAGGTTCCACTGGAGGTCGAGGAACTTGCGGCGCTGATCCCCCTCCAGCTTCAGGCGGTCGGCCAAGCGGCCCAGCCGGGGTACGGGATCGGCGTTGGGATTGCCATTGGGATTGGCGGGATTTTGCCCCTCTCGCGGCGGGCGCTCCTCCCGGGGGGGCGGCGGTGCGGCCCGGTGCGTGGCGATGGCCGCGAGGATGCCCACGTTCAGCCCCACCGAGAGGAGCAGGGCGATTACCAGCCACCAGCGGATCATCGCTCGATCTCCGGGCTCCCGGAGGTGGCGGACGAGCTCGCGGTGGCGTCCTCGATCACGTCCCAGTAGCCGTCGGCGAGGTTGTACTCGGAGCCCGAGATGGAGGAGAGGGTAGTGGCGGCGGAGTCCGCGGACGCCGTCTCGGACGCCGTCCAGCTCCGGCCGGCGCCGACCCCGAGGGCCGCGCCGGCGATCAACGCCGCGGCGGCCGTGGCCCGCACCCAGGTGGGGGCGGCGGACCAGGAGAGGCTCCGGGTAGGCTTCGGCAGGCTGCGTGCGTGCGCCATCACCCGGCCGGAGAACCCGGCCGGCACCGGCGCGGCCGGCGGCAGGTCGAGGCCCTTCCAGGTCCGTTCGAG
>JAICSG010000523.1 GCA_025937035.1 Thermoanaerobaculia bacterium
AAGGCGTAGAAGCGCGCCGGGACCCGCATGCCGTTCATCCCCGGGACGACGCGCATCAGCGGCGCGTAGACCCAGGGGAAGGTGAGCGCGAAACAGAGCAGGCCGGAGAGCGTGAGCCCCCTTTCCCAGGGGCTCCAGGGGTCCTCCCGGCGCCGTCGCCAGCGGCCCACCGCACCCACCAGAAAGAGGGAGGTGGGGAGGAAGCCGGCGAACAGCACCCGCTCCGGCTTGTAGAGAGCTTCGAGGGGGAGGCCGGCCCGGCGCAGGGAATTCCGGACCCCGGGACCGAAGTAGAGGCTCTCCCGCGCGGGGCTCAAGTAGCTCGCCGGCGTCGCCCCGAGGTCCCAGATCTCCTCCTGGGTCCGCGCGAGCCCCAGCGACCGCGAGACCTTCCGGTAGGGCAGGAAGAGGGCGGCGACCGCGATCGCGGCGATCAGCCCCACCGGCACGAGGACGCGAAGGGAATGGAGAGAGAGGATCTCCCGCCCCTGGCCCCAAGCCCGGCTGAGGAAGATCGCCAGCAGGGGGACGTGGATCATGTAGGCGAGATAGCACCCGCCGGTCACGTGGAGGAGGTAGAAGACCAGGAACAGCGCGGCGTTCCGGACCGTACGCTCGGCCAGCAGGCGGTCCCAGAGCCAGAGCGTCAAGGGCGCCCACTGGACGATGAGGAGCTGGAGGTGCGCCATCTGCGCCAGGCGGAACGGGGAGAAGGTGTACATCCAGCCCGCCAGCAGGGCCGCGGGCCAGGAGAGGCCCGTCCGGCGGCAGACCCAGCAGACGGCGAGCGCGGTCCCCACGAACGCGGTGAAGAGGAGGAAATTGTAGCCGGCGATCGCGTTGGGCACGACCCGCAGGAACAGGATGAGCTGAGCCGCCGGGCCGATGAGGTGGTCGGAGAGGGTGAACGTCCCCGAGGTGGGATAGAAAAGATTAGCGTTCCAGAGGTCGGGCAGCCCGAGTTGGAGCTGGTGGACACCCCACTTGAGGACATAGAGATTGAACAGCGGGTCAGCCAGGCTGGGCGCGAGGCAGTCCCCGCCCACGCGCCAGATCGGCCGCAGATAGATCAGCGTCACGAGGGAGTAGGCCGCCACGGCGGCGGTCCACGCGAGCCACCGCGCCGATCCGGGGCGGCCGGAAGAGACCGGCCTGTTCGGGTCCATTTTCAAACAGAGTATCTTTACTCCCGTCCTCAACGCCAGACCCGTCCATGAGCCCCAGCCTCCCTTCCCGCCTTTCGCCGGCCGCCGCGTCCCGCGCCGTCTGGACGCTGTTCGCCGTCGGCCTCCTGATCGCCCTGGGGTTTCTGGCCCACAGCCAGGTGGCGGGGGACCAGCTCAATCTCCTGGCCCGCGGCTGGCTCCTGGCCGCCCGGGGGAAATGGATCCCTTATGGAAATCCCATGTCCACGGGGGGCAAGGAGCCCGGCGCCGTCACCAGCCTGCTGGTGGGATTGCCGTTCTTCCTCTGGCGGGACCACCGGGCGGCGAGCGCCCTCGTCCTCCTCTTCCACGTCGCCGCCTACCTGATTCTGGACGGCGCGCTCAAGCGCATCCTCTCGCCGTACGAGCGGGTGCTGCTCGCCCTCCTCTACTGGCTGAATCCGTGGCAGCTCTACTTCGCCTCGTTCCTCTGGAACCCCAACTACCTCTATCTGTTCGGGGTCCTCCACCTGTGGAGCGCTCTCGTGCAGCGCGAGCGGGCCCGCTTCTGGCCCTCCTTCCTGCACGTCCTGGGGATCGGGCTGGCGTTCCAGATCCACGCCTCCTGTCTGTTGATCGCGGTCGCCTCGCTCCTGCTCTGGTGGCGCCGCCACTTCCGGATCCACTGGCCGGGCGCCATTCTCGGCGGGCTGACGGCGACGGTCCCCCTGATCCCCTGGGCGATCGACGTGATGAGCCATCCTGCCCTGGTCACCGAGGCAAAGAAGGGATTCCTGGGACGGGGGTTGCTCCTGGTATTGCCAGGCCCCGGTCGCGGGATCCTCTACTGGCTGCGCTATGCGTCGCTCTCGGTGACCAAGGACATGGCGGCCTTCAATTTCTCGGACTTCCTCCCCTCCGATCGCTGGCTCGGTCCGGGCCTGACCCTCCTGGCGAAAGTGCTCGACGTGACGGTTCTGATCGCCCTCCTGGCGAACGTCCGGCTCTGGCGGGGCCGGAGGCGCTGGCGGGATTGGCTCGCCCCGGGTACGAACGGCCGCTCGTGGCTCAAGGGGTATGTCCGGGTCTGCTTCGTGGCGGCCGTGATCGTCTACTCCCTCTCACCGACCACAATCATGATGTGGCAGGGGCTGATTCTCTTCCAGGCGGCCATCCTGCCCGTGGTCCTCGGGGGGGGCGCACTCGGCCGCTCCCGGCTGGCGCCCAGGATGATGGGCTGGGCTTGGGGGTACGCCGCCGTGGAGATCGTCTTCCTGATCCTCATGGCCCTCGGCGCCTCCCAGTACCGTTGCAGCGGCCACACCGGCAAGGACGGCTTCGGCTTCAACCTCGCCTACGACAGCCCGATGCTCGAGGACCTCCACATCCAGCAGACCTGCCCCTGGCCTGTGAACGTGCCGGGGGGATGGTGGCCGGATGTGCTGCCGAAGCCGGGGGAGTGAGCTCAGAGGGGGATGTAGAGGATCTGCCCTTCCCAATCGCCCTCCTCACTACACTCCGCGAGGAGGAGGAGATCCTCTATCGCCTGTCCGATTGGCAGGGAGTCGCTGACCTCGAAGACGCCGGGCATGGGTTTTCCCGCGAGAACCCGCTCATAGGCAAAGCGGGGGATCGTGTTCACGTCGTGTGTGATCAGGACCCGTCCTTGGCGCGCGGTCCACTCCAGGACGGTGGGATCGTCAGCTTCCGAGACCTCGGTATCCTGCACCCTGAGAATGTCCAGGTTGGGATTGCGGCGCAAAAGGCCGCGCAGGATGAGACCGTTGAAATTCTCGTCGGCCGCCAATCGGATCACGATCTCGGCCTAGCTCTGCTGACGGCGGGCGAGCAGCCGTTCCTTGAGCCCTTCCTGGCTGCCAAACCTCGCTTCGTGCTGCCGGCGGATCTCCCGCGCCTGCTCCTCGCGCTCGGCAAGATAGGCGTCGATCTCCTGGCGATGGCGCAGGTAGTAGCCGATCACTGTGTAGATGTCGGCCAGAGACAGAGTAGAGAACTGGTCAGCGATCTCCCCGGCGTCCGCTCCTGCCTTGAAGGCATGAATGACGGTGTCCAGCGTAACCCGGGTGCCACCCACCCGAATCGTGCCATGCTGGTCTCTCTGCAGAGGAAGGGCCTCGGCCCTCAGCGGAACGCCCATAGCTGGATTATAGAGGAGCCCGGGGCCGCCCGGGCGGGCGGCCCCCATTCAGGGCAGACCTACTTCTTCCGCGGCCGACCCGCCTCCCGCTCCTCGAAGACCGTCTTGTAGAGCAGGCCGGCGACGATGCCGCCGAGAGCCGGGCCGACCAGGTAGACCCAGAGGTCGTTGAAGTTGCCGGTGGCCACCGCCGGGCCGATGCTGCGGGCCGGGTTGACGCTGGCGCCGGTCAGCGGGCCGCCCATCAGGATGCAGAAGGTGACGGTAAGACCGATGGCCAACCCCCCCGGGATCGTCGCTTTGCCGCTGATGCCGGCGTTCATCACGGAATTGACCAGGAAGAAGGTCATGATCGCCTCGAGGACCATGCCGACGAGCGGCGTGATGGTGATCGTCGTGTCGTGCACCGGGAGATTCTGGGCGAGCTGGGTCAGGCCGAGGCCCGTCGCCGTGCCCCCGAGGACCCAGCGCAGCGCCAGCGCGCCGACGATCCCCCCGACGATCTGGAAGACGATGTAGGAACCGGCCCGCGCGGCGTCGATCTTGCCCGCCGCCCACACCCCCAGGGTCACCGCCGGGTTGATATGGGTGCCCGAGATGTGGCCGTAAGCGTAAGCGAAGCACAGGATCACCAGGCCGTGGGCGAAAGCCACCCCAACGAGGCC
>JAICSG010000210.1 GCA_025937035.1 Thermoanaerobaculia bacterium
CCATGCCCTTCGGGCCGCTGCTCCAGCCTTCGCTGGGCCTCAGCCTGCTGAAGGCCGGCCTGGAGGGGCCCGGCGCGCGCATCGAGTACCTCACCCTCCCCTTCGCCGACCTCGCCGGATCGGATTTCTACCAGTGGGTGGCCAACGAGGTGCCCAGCCAGTGGGTGCTGGGGGACTGGCTCTTCTCCGGAGCCCTCTATGGCGAGGACGGCCACGACAACGGCTATCTGGAGGAGGTGATCCGGCGGGACGATCCCGGGATCGACGAGGAGCGGATCGCCGAGATCGTGCGTGCCCGCCAGTTGGCGAGCGCCTTCATCGAGGACTGCCTGGAGCGGGTCCGCCGCGCCGCCCCCCGCATCGCCGGCTTCACCAACGCCTTCGTCCAGCAGACCGCCTCGCTGGCCCTCGCCCGGCGGATCAAGGAGGAGATGCCGGACGTCTTCATCCTCTTCGGCGGCGCCAACTGCGAGGGGGTGATGGGGCGGGAGATCCTCCGCCAGTTTCCGTTCGTGGACGCGGCCGTCTCCGGCGAGGGGGACCGGATCTTTCCCCGGCTGGTCGACCGCATTCTGGCGGGTGGGCCGGTGGACGATCTTCCGGGCGTCCATACCCGGGAGAGCGGCGAGAGGACGGAGAACGCGCCCACCGTGATGGACATGGACGCCCTTCCCATCCCGGATTTCGACGACTTCTTCGCCCAGTGGGAGGCCAGCGAGACGGGGCGCCGCAAGGAGCCCAAGGTGCTGTTCGAAAGCTCGCGCGGCTGCTGGTGGGGCGCGGCCAAACACTGCACCTTCTGCGGCCTCAACGGCTCCACCATGACCTACCGGAGCAAGTCGCCGGAGCGGGCCCTGGAGGAGCTGGAGCGGCTGGGCGAGCGCTACCCGGGCCGCTTCATCCTGGTGGTGGACAACATCCTCGACCATCGCTACTTCGACAGCCTGATCCCGGCACTGGCCCGCGCGCCGCGCCGGCTCGACCTCTTCTACGCCCTGAAGGCCAATCTGCGGAAGGACCAGCTCCGGGCCCTGCGGGACGCCGGCATCACCCGAATCCAGCCGGGGATCGAGAGCCTGAGCGACGGCGTGCTGCGGCGGATGCGCAAGGGGGAGACGGCGCTCCAGAACGTGCAGATCCTCAAGTGGGCGAAGGAGCTGGGGCTCCAGACGGCGTGGAACCTGATCTGGGGGTTCCCCGGCGAGGCGCCGGAGGAGTACGGGGAGATGGCGCGGCTCCTCCCCCTCCTCACCCACCTGACGCCGCCGCAGACCGCCAAGCCGATCCGGCTCGACCGCTACAGCCCCAACTTCGAGCTGGGGCCGGAGCTGGGCTTCGAGGAGATCCGCCCCTGCGCGGCCTACGGGTACGTCTACCCGCTCCCCTTGGAAGCTCTCCAGAGCCTCGCCTACCACTTCGACTTCCGCTACGCGGACGATCGCGACGTCGAGACCTATACCGCTCCGGTGGCCCGGGAGGTCGAGCGCTGGCGGGCGGTCCACCCGGAGAGCGCGCTGATGATGGAGGCCCGCGGGGAGGAGCTGCGGATCTGGGACCTGCGGCCGGCCGCGGCGGAGACGCTGACCGTGCTCACCGGCCTGGAGCGCGATCTCTATCTGGCCTGCGACGGCGTCCGGGGGTTGCGGAGATTGAGCGAGGAGACCGGGGTGGCGAAGGAGGAGATCGAGCGGCGGCTCGCGCCGCTGCTGGAGCGCGGATTGATGGTCCGCCAGGGGGACTTATTGCTGAGCCTGGCGATCGCGGCGGCTTCAACTTGACCTTCCGGGCGTTCCCCGTCCTGGGCCAGACCCTGGGCCCCTACCGTCTGGTCCGGGGGATCGCCCTGGGTGGGAAGTCCGCCGTCTTCCGTGGGCTCGACGAGCGCTCGGGGCGGGAGGTGGCGGTCAAGATCCCGATCGAGGGGGCGCTGGCCGGCGAGATCTCCCGGCAACGGCTGCGGCGCGAGTCCCTCATGCTCGGCCGGATCGGCCACCCCGGCGTGGTGGCGCGGCTCGACGAGGGGTCCCGGGACGATCTGGATTTCCTGGTGATGGAGCTGGTGGAAGGGCCGACGCTGGCGCAGCGACTTCAATCCGGCCCGCTGGAGGAGGCCGCCGTCCTCGATCTCGGAGCCCGGATCGGCACCGTCCTGGAAGCCGTCCATCGGAGCGGCGTGATCCACTGCGATCTCAAGCCCGGCAATGTCGTCCTCACGGCGGAGGGAGTAAAGCTGCTCGACTTCGGCCAGGCGCGGCTCGCCGGCGAGGCGGACCCTCCCGGCGAGAGCTTCATCGAAGCCGCGGGGACGGTCTCCTATATGGCCCCCGAGCGGTTCCAGGGGTGGAAGGCCGACCCGCGAGCCGACGTCTGGTCGCTCGGGGTGCTCCTCTACGAGGCGGCGGCGGGGGTCCGGCCCTTCCGGGGTGAAGGCATCCCGGCGGTCATCCGGGCCATCCTGAGCGAAGCTCCGGCGCCGCTCTCGCGGCGGCTCGACCCCTTCGTCCGGAATCTGCTGGAGAAGGACCCAAACAAAAGGGGGAGCTTGCGCTCCCCCTTGGACGGCCTCCGCTGAGCTTCGCTTAGAAGTCGAACCGGATGCCGAGCTGGAAGTAGCGCGGGGTGCCCACGCCGTCCTCAACACCGAAATTGGAGTTCCGCGTCGGGTTGACCCCCAGCGACGGGTTGGCGCCGTAGGTCTGGTTGGCGCCGCTGACGAAACGGTTCGCCGCGTCCGTGCAGTTGTAGCACTCGGCGAAGAGCTGGAGGTTGCCCTCCCAGATCTTGAACCCCTTCGAGAGCCGCAGGTCGAGCTCGTAGAAGTCCGGCTGGCGGAAGCTGTTGCGGTCGAAGTGCACGCCGTTCACCGTCGGCCGGTCGGTGCCGCTGTTGCCGTCGCCGTTCAGGTCGCGGCCGGCGATGCCGGTGTACGGCGAGCCGGTGGCGTAGCGGAACGAGCCGGAGAGGCCGAGCCCCCACCACGGGGTCTCCCAGACGCTGCTGACCACGCCCTTCCAGCGCTGGTCGCGGTTGGAGTAGCCGTAGTTGAGGTCGAGGTTGTTGAAGTCCTCGGGCTGGATGCCCGAGAAGTTGCGCTCGTTGGAGTCGTTGTCCTTGTCCTTGGACCAGGTCACCGCGGCGTAGAGGCTGAAGTTGTCGGCGAAGCGCCGGTTGAGCGTCCCCGTGATCCCGTAGTACTTCGACCGCGCGTCGGAGACCAGGGTGGTGACGCGGGCGTAATACGGGTCCGGCGTGGTCGAGCTGTAGTGGGGCAGGCCGTTGGCCGACACCGTGCCGTCATAGACCCGGTTGATGTCCGTCAGGCGCTCGAGCTGCTTGCTCTCGGCGTAGGTGAGGTCGAGCGCCAGCGAGGTGTGGGCGAAGATCTCCCGCTCGGCGCCGAGGGTGACGCGGTCGGTGTAGGGGTTGTCGAAGTTGGGGTCGATGGCGAAGACGCCCGGCTTGGTGACGGTGGTATGAGAGAGGTCGAGCGGCGCGACCACCGTCGGATCGAAATCGCTCCCCCAGCCCGGATGCAGAGCGGTCGGCGGACCGTCCACCACACCGCTCGTCTGGTGGGAGAAGATGTCGTACTGCGTCGCCCGGATGCCGTTCGAGGTCAGGAGCTGGGCGAAGAGGATGGCCGGGGTGCGGCTCCAGTAGCGGCCGACCGAGCCGCGGACGGCCGTCTTCTCGTCCGGCGCCCAGGAGATGCTGACGCGGGGCGAGATGTTGTTGTTGGAGTCCGGGACCTTGGCGTTCAGCTTGAACGAGCCGTCGGGGTTCCGGTCGTTCTGATTGAGGACCGCCGCGTTCGGGTTGTCCAGGTTCTCCCAGCGCACGCCCGCGGTGATCGTGAGGTTCGGCCGCAGGAACCACTGGTCCTGAAGGAAGGCCCCCTGCTCCTTCTGCCGGAACTTCGCCTGCCCCGCCTGGTCGGCGGTGAGGCCGTTGAGGCCGGCGAACTGCCGGTACTCGGCCCACCGGCCCGCGAGCAGGTCGGCCTGGTTGTTGAAGACGTAGACGCCGCGCCAGTTCCCCTTGAAGATCTGGTCGATGCCGGTGTCGTTGTAATCGAGGCCGCCCTTGATCACGTGCTTGTCGAGCAGATAGCTCAGGGTGTCGCCGACCTCCTTGCGGTCGTTGGTCGAGGTGATCGGCAGGAAGCTCACCTCGCCGTAGGTCACGCGGGGGGAGTTGAGCTGGACCTCGGGGAGGCCGAGCCCCTTGTCCTCGCGCGGGGTGTCCTCCTTCACATAGTTCAGGTTGAGGTCGTTCAGCAGGTTGGCGCCGAACTGGCCGGAGTACTGGCCGACCCAGGTCTTGGCGGTCATCCCCTCGACGCCGTTGTGGCTGGCAGATTGGTTCTGCGCGCTGGAGGTGCCGTTCTCACCCGTGTACTTGGCGATGTTGCCCCGCGCCGTGATGCGGTGGGCGTCGTTGATCTGGTAGTCGAGCCGGCCGAAAGAGACGTTGCCGTCGCGGGTCTGCACGAAGTTGTTCGGCGAGGCAAACTCGGGATACCTGGCAAAGATCGCCGAATTGAGCACCGACGACGCGATCGGCACCGTGACGTCCTGCTTCTGGTTGTCGTAGGAGACGAAGTAGAAGAGCTTGTCCTTGACGATCGCGCCGCCCAGCGAGGCGCCGAACTGGTCCTTGCTCTGGTCGGCCGGATCGGTGGTGCCGGTGAACCGCACGCCGGGAGCCGTCCGGGGGGTGGCGAAGTCGGAGATCAGGCTCTGCGGCTGGTTGTAGTAGAAGCCCGAGCCGTGCAGGTTGTTGGTGCCGCTCTTGGTGATGACGTTGACGAAGCCGCCGCCCGACCGGCCGAACTCGGCCGAGGCGCCGTTGGTGATCACCGAGAACTCCTTGATCGACTCCTCGGAGAGCGACAGCGGGGCGCGCCCCTCGGCGGCGCCGGTGGTGCCGCCGAAGAAGGCGTTGTTGTAGTCCACGCCGTCCACGGTGACGTTGGTGTTGATGCCGCGCTGGCCGGAGATCGAGATGTTGCCGCGCTCGGAGTCGAAGCGGGTCTCCGGCGTGAGCAGCACGAGTTGGCGGAAGTCGGTGCCGGGGGTCGGCAGGTTCTTGAGCTGCTCGGACTGGATGGTCGTCGCGATCTGGGTGTTGGTGACCTCGACGGTGGGCGCCTCGGAGGTGACGGTGATCGTCTCCGAGATACGGGCGCTCTGCAGCGTGAAGTTCACGGTCGGCGTCGAGCCGATGACCAGGCGGACGCGCTCGGCGGTCGCCGTGGCGAAGCCGTCGAGAGAGGCCGAGACCCGGTAGGTGCCCGTGGGCAGGTTGAGGATGCGGTAGAAGCCCTGGGCGTCGGTGACCTCGGACTGCCGCAGGCCGGTCTCGATGTTGACCGCCTCGACGGTGACTCCCGGCAGGGGGGACTTGGACGAGTCCTCCACGGTGCCGGAGATACGGCTCGTGGTGACGTCGGTCTGGGCATGGGCCGCGCCGGCCAGCCCGAAGAAGACGAGCAGAGCCGCCAGAGCACACACCCAGCGAAGCTTGGAGAAACGCACCATACGTGAAGCCCTCCTTTGAAGTGCGTAAGTTTCGAGCAGATTCTATGCAGGGATTCGCGGTGCCGGTTGCGCCCGGTGCGACCTTCCTGTGACAGGCCCGTGGCGACGGGCACCTCTCACCCCTGTGCTAAGCTTTGCCCGCGAATGCGGTGTCTTGAACGCCGGGGATTATACCCTGGGAACCGCTCCGGCAACCCCCCTTTTTTGCGAGAGCGCGAATGCGGCCTGACGATCCGCCCCTGGTGAGCGTCATCATGGGGAGCAAGTCCGACTGGGAGACCCTCCGCCACGCGGACGAGATGCTCTCCCGCTTCGGCGTCCCCCATGAATGCCACGTCGTCTCCGCCCACCGCACCCCGGACTGGATGGGCGAATTCGCCCGCGGCGCCGAGGGGCGGGGGGTGCAGGTGATCATCGCCGGGGCCGGCGGCGCCGCCCATCTCCCTGGAATGGTGGCGGCCCAGACCCTCCTCCCGGTGCTCGGCGTCCCGGTCCAGAGCCACGCCCTCAACGGCCTCGACTCCCTGCTGTCGATCGTCCAGATGCCCTCCGGCGTGCCGGTGGGGACGCTCGCCATCGGCAAGGCCGGGGCGGCCAACGCCGCCCTGCTCGCCGTCCGCATTCTGGCGGCCACCCGGCCGGAGCTGCGGGAAAAGCTGCGGGACTTCGTCGCGGAGCAGACCCGCCGGGTGCGGGAAGAGACCCTGCCTTGAGCTCCCCTCCGCGGGTGATCCCCCCCGGCTCGACCATCGGGGTCCTGGGCAGCGGCCAGCTCGGCCGCATGTTCGCCATCGCCGCCCGGCGGATGGGCTACCGGGTCCACACCCTCTCCCCCGACTACGACACCCCCACCGGCCAGGTCGCCGACCGCGAGGTCCAGGCCGCCTACGACGACCTCGACGCGGTGCGCGACTTCGCCCGCGGGGTGGACGTGGTCACCTTCGAGTTCGAGAACGTCTCCGCCGCCGCCACCGAGGCCGCCGCCGGGCACGCCCCGGTGCGGCCGGCCGGCTCCGTGCTCCACGCCACCCAGCACCGGCTGCGCGAGAAGGGGTTCCTGGCCGGCGCGGGCTTCCCCGTCACCCCGTTCGCGGCCGTCCGCTCGCTCGCCGACCTCCGCGCCGCCCTCGCCGCCCTGGGCACCCCGGCGGTGCTGAAGACGGCCGGCTGGGGGTACGACGGCAAGGGGCAGGTGAGGATCGCGGCTCCAGGCGAGGCGGAGGCCGCCTGGGGCTCCCTCGGCGGCCAGGAGGCGATCCTGGAGGCCTTCGTGGATTTCGACCGCGAGGTCTCCGTGGTGGCCGCCCGGGGGCTCGACGGCTCCTTCGCCCACTTCGGAGTGATCGAGAACCGCCATCACCGGCACATCCTCG
>JAICSG010001215.1 GCA_025937035.1 Thermoanaerobaculia bacterium
AGATCCGCTCGAGCTGGTCCTCGGGGATGCCCGGGCCGTCGTCCTCGACCTCGAAGAAGGCGGTATCCCCCTCCATCCGGGCCCGCACCGTGACCTCGCCTCCCGGGGGGGTGAATTTGAGGGCGTTCGAGAGCAGGTTGGCGACGATGATCTCGGTCTTGTGGTGATCGAAGATGGAGTCCGGCAGCTCGTCCAGCCGCTCGGTGCGCAGCTTCAGGCCGCGCCTTTCGGCGAGCGGAGCGGCGGCCTCGACCAGCTCGGTCAGGAGGGTCCCGAGGTTGCCGGTGGCGGGCTCCAGGCGCAGCCGGCCGGACTCCAGCTTGGCGCCGTCGAGCAGGGCGTTGACCTGCCGCAGCAGCCGGCGGGAATTGGAGGCCATGGATTCGAGCAGGGTCCGGCGCTCCCCCTCTTCCTCGGAGGCGAGCAGGGTCTCCAGCGGCCCGAGGAGCAAGGTCAAAGGCGTGCGCAGCTCGTGGCTGACGTTGGCGAAGAAGCGGGTCTTGGCCTCGTCGAGCTCCTTCAGCTCCTCATTGGCCCGCTGCAGGCGCAGCCGCAGGGAGAGGTCCCGCCGCCGCGTCCGCCGGCTCGACACGGTGGCGAGACCGGTGAAGACGCTGGAGCCGAGGAGGAAGAAGAGCGGCCCGATCAGATCCCGCGAGGGCCCCTGCACCGCCAGGTTGATCCCCTGGTCGGTGGCCACGATCAGCCCGCAGAGCACGGCCAGCGCCAGCGGCTCCCAGGGGAGGAAGACGCCGATGGCGAAGATGACGATGATGTTGCCCGCGAAGTAGTTGCTGGTGAAGCCGCCGAGCAGGGCGGCCATCAGCGAGATGCCCGCCGCCGAGGCCAGCGCCCCGGCCATCACGAAGGGCAGGGCCAGCCGCTCGGCCCAGCGCGAATAGACGGCGCCGAGCGCCAGGACATAGATGCCCGCGACGGCGCAGCGGATCAGGAAGAAGGTCCCCGCCTGCTCGGGCGCCACCGCCAGGTCGAGCAGCCCGAAGGCGAGATAGAGCGCGAGGGCCGACCAGAGGAGGAAGCGGGCCCGCTCGACGAACAGACGCCGGCTCTCCGCGCGGTACGCCTCTTCGAAACCAGGGAGCCGGGGGGTGCTGCTGGGCACGGCGTGGATCTCCTATTTCCTACTTTTCCGCTCGGGCCACGATCGCCGTCGGGGGCGATCCCAGCGCCTGGAAGCAGTGAATCCGGGAGAAGCCCGCCTCGGCGAGGAGGGCTTCGAGAGCGCCGGCGTCGAGGAAGCGGAAGCGGCCGTCCTCCTCCAGCTCGATCAGCCGGCTGATCATGTTGGCGAAGTGGCGCAGGGCCTCCAGCTTACGCGCCGCGTGCTCGTCCCCCGCCTCGGCCTGAGCGTTGAGGATCTCCACCCCTTCGGTGTAGAGCTTCGAGGGGTCGAAGTTCGGCCGGATCGAGGAGATGACCAGGGTGCCGCCGGGCTTGAGCAGCCGGTGCATCTCGCGCAGGCTGGCCAGCGGATCGTAGAGGTACGGGAGCACCAGAGAGGAGCCGATGCGGTCGAAGCAGGCGTCCGGCAGGTCGAGCCGCAGGTGGGCGGTGGAATCCCCGAAATGGAGG
>JAICSG010000319.1 GCA_025937035.1 Thermoanaerobaculia bacterium
AGGGCCGGGTCCTGCCGGCGGTGGAGGAAGTCCTCGTAGGCCACGCGGGCCCGCTGGCGCTCCACCACCTCCCCTTCCTGCCAGCCGGAGTCGTTCTTCATGGCGAAGCGGCTGAGCGCGGCGCCGGGCGGCAGGGCGATGCGGAAGCGCCCCTCGATCCGCTGGTCGCGGGGGTTCTCGAAGGTCAGATGGAGCTCGGTGAAGGCGAGCGGCGGCTCCAGCACGCCGTTGGCCTCCAGGGCCACCAGGGCGAGCCCGGCGCCGTCCGAGGCGGTGAGGGAGATGGGGGCCGCCGAATCGGCCGCCGGAGGCCCGGCCGGAGCCTTGGCGAAGCGGAACGAGGCGGACTGGAGCGGCGCGGCGGCGGGCCGGGTCGCCACGGCGGCGACGAGGACCAGGGCGAGGACCGGCAGGCCGAGCAGCGTGAAGGTGGCGCGGGACATGGGGTTTTCCTCCCCGAGTTCGGATGTGGAGGGCCCCGGGGTTGGGGTCTCCTATCCGCTTAGACACGGGAAGGGCGGAAAAAGTACCCGGGCGCCCGGGCATTGATGCCCGGGCGGGCCCTACCCCGCCCGCCGCCCGTAAGCCGTCTCCCGGTCCAGCACCTCCAGCGTCTTGTAGTACAGCGCGTCGGCCTCCTCGCGGCTGTTGCCGATGGCGGTGAGGCCGAGCTTGCCGAACTCGGAGACGGCGCCGATGAGGTGGAAGAGGACCCCCGAGTCGGTGGCGTGGCTGTAGTGGAGGTGGTTCTCGGTGAGGATGTCGATCACGTCCTCGGGGAGCAGGCCGCGGTAGGAGTCGGAGCGCAGGTTGTCGGTCGCCCGGTAGTACTTGGCGAGGCCGGTGGGGGAGTAGAAGAGGCCGCTGGTGCGGTCGAGCTTGCCGCCGGTGAGGAACTGGAGGGCCAGGAAGGGGTGGGTGGTGCCGCCCATCCGCAGGTTGATCTCCAGGGCGGCCAGATTCCATTCGGCGGCCGGAGCGTCGCGCCAGACCAGGAAATCGATGGCGAAGCGGCTCACCACGCCGTGGGCGGCGAGGACCTCGCCGATCCGCATCGCGGCTTCCGAGATGCGCAGCCGGTAGTCCTCGCGGGCCGGGAAGCTGCAGCCGAGGAAGACCTGGTCGCCCGGGCCGCCGAGGATCTGGTCGTGGGTGGAGATCGGCAGCACCTCGCCGCGCGGGCTGACGCGGAGCTGGGCGCTGGGCGAGAGCTTCTCGGCCCCCTCGATGAAGTCCTCGACGATGCCGCCCATGCGGCTGAATTTCTCGCAGTAGGCCTCGAACGTCTCGTCCGGGACCGAGTACTCGATGCGGCGCAGCGCCTCCCGGATGCGCTCCCGGGTGAGGATCTCCGGGTAGCGGAAGAGGGCGTTCCCCTCGCCCGAGAAGCTGTCGTTGAGCTTGACCACGGCGCGCCGGATCCCCGGGCGCTTCGCCGCCAGATCGATCAGGGCCTCCTCCATGTCGCGCTGCGAGCCCAGATCCTCGAACCCCTCGGGGAGGGGGACGCCGGCCTCGCGGAAGATCTTGCGGCTGCCCGACTTGGTGCCGAGGTGGGCGAGGTCGGGGTCGGCGCCGTTCATCGGGATGCCCAGCAGGACGGCGAGCTTGCGCTCCAGCGGCGTCGCGTTGAAGACGGTGAGGTAGGCGCGCGACGGGTCCTGGATCCCCTCGCGGATGCGCTCGATCAGCCGCGGGCGCTCGAGGATCTTCTCGGTGAGCGAGCGCGGCGAGGCGTCGTAGGCGCAGAGCAGGGTCAGGCGCGCGCGGGCGTGGCTCGCCGGGAGGCCCGCGAGGAGCTGGAAGTAGTAGTCCAGGATCATCGGGTGCACCGGCTGCGAGGTGACGTAGACCACCCGGGCCCGCGGGTTGCGCAGGCGGATCAGCAGGAAGAGCAGCCGCTCCTCGTAGAAGCTGGCGCCGGCGAGCTTCCTGAGCTCGCTCTGGTCGAGGGTCATCGAGGGGACGACCACCGAGGTGTGGGATGCCTCGTCCTCCATCATGAGGGCGTTCCAGACTTCGGTCAGGTGGGGCTGGAGACGCCGGAACTCGGCGATCTCGGTTTCGGGCGTGAGATCGATGGGGTACGGCGGCTGCGGGATCACGGTCGGTTTCCGAGGCTCCGTGGCATGGGCGATAGAGCTTACTTCAAGGAGCCTCCAGAATGGGAAGCCGCGGCGAGGCGCCTGGAGCCGGGGCGCCGCCGAGAGCGGTCCGCTCCTCGTCCAGGTCCACCGTGAAGCCGAGCGACTCGGCGCGCCGCCGCACCTGGCGCTGGAGATGGAAACGCAAGGGGCGCAGGAGCGTGTAGTCCGAGGTGAGCCGGAGCAGGTGCTCGGAATTCTCGGCCGGATAGCTGCGGGTGAGGATCTCCCGCCGCTCGGCCGCCCACTGGGCCGTGACCTCGCCGCGCTCGACCATCTGCTCCAGGAGGGCCATCTGGCCGGCGCGGTTGACGATCTCGGGGTGATGGTTGACGCCGAAGACGCGGGGCATCAGGCCGCCGCCGTCGCGGGCGAATTCGATCATGGTGATCGCATCCCCCTGGGGGCCGCCGACGCCGAGGGTCTCCCAGCCGATGGGCAGGACGCCGGCCGGGAGATGGGCTCCCTGCGGGATGAGGTCGAAGAGGCGGTTGTCCATCACCCGCAGCCGGCCGCTGTCGCCCAGCTCCTCGCCGAAGCGGTGGAACCAGGGGTGATGGCCGGCTTCGGGGGCGAGCACGTTCTCCAGCACGCCGGTGCTCTTGCCCCCCTTCTCGGGGCCGCGCAGGACCGGCTCGGCGATGCCCGACCAGTGGCACATCACGCCGAAGGTGTGGCAGACGGCGAGCAGGGCCGCCTCGGGGTCGTCGACGATGGCGTCGAAGAGCCGGAAGAGGGGGGGCTGCCAGGAGGGGTCCTCGGCGATCCCCTGGCTCTCCGGCGAGACGCCGTCGTTGGCGTAAGGGTTGATGTGACCCGGGCCGCCGGTGCCCACGTAGAGGGCGAAGCGGCCGCCCGGAAGCTCGGGGATCTGCCGCGAGCGGCGCACGTCGAAGGAGAGCGCGCGCACCCGCACGCCGGTCTCCTCGGCGATGGGGAGGAGCTCGCAGGCGGTATCGAGCAGGGCGTGGACGATGCAGTCGTGGCCGAGGTTCGGCCAGCCGTGGTTCATGTCGAGCACGGCGACGTCGACGATCCGCGGCTCGGCCGGGGGGAGGTCCTCCGGCCGCTCCACGCGGACGTATTCGAAGGCGCCGCAGGGGGCGTCGGCGGGATGGTCGTGACCGCAGAGCTGATGGCTACCCGGGAGCTTGTGACGGCAGAGAAAGGCCATGTCTTCCTAGGAATGCAACTCTGGCGCCTGCGCGGGGCGCGGGTTGGTAACTGGGAACGTTTCCATTTCGCTGTGGGGGAGCGTATAGGAAGTGCCGCCCGGGCATCAATGCCCGGGCTACGCGAGAACCGAAAAGCCGGCTGAAGCCGGCTCCGGATTCAGCTTTTTCAAACCCGGGAGCCGGGTTTACCCGGCTTTTCGGTTGTGCCGTAGCCCGGGCATTGATGCCCGGGCGGCCTGTGCTACCGTCTCCGCGCCATGCTCACCGACCCAGGGAAGGCAGACGCGGGCCTCGCCGCCCGGAGATCCTTCCTGCTCGCCCTCGCCGTCGCCCTGCTCCTCGGCTTGGCCCCGGTCTTCTCCCACTCGCTCTGGACCCCGGACGAGCCCACGGGGGCGGGCATCGGGCGGGCGATGGCGGAGAGCGGCGACTGGATCGTGCCGCGGCTCAACGGCAAGCCGTTCCTGGAGAAGCCGCCGCTCTACTGGTGGTCGCTGGCGGGATCGCTCCGGCTGCTGGGGATGTCGGACGTGGCGGCGCGGGTCCCCTCGGCGCTGTGCGCCGTGCTCACGCTCCTGGCGGTCTGGGTCGCGGGTGTACGCCTGGGAGGGCCGCGGGAGGGGCTTCTGGGGGTCTGCGTCCTCGCCACCACGGTGCTGTTCATCCAGAACGCCACCCGGGTGACGGTCGATCCGGCGCTGATGCTCTTCGTCGCCCTGGCCCATCTGGGGTTCGTGCTCTGGATCGAGGGCCGCTCACCGGGCGAACGATGGGGGGCGGTCGCGCTGATCGCCCTGGCCGTGCCTCTCGCCTTCCTCTGCAAGGGGATCGTGGCGGTGGGGCTGGGCGCGGGACCGCCGGTCCTCTATCTGCTGGCCACGCGGCGGGGCCGGGCCGTCCGCGAGCTGCTGCCGCTGGCGGCGGTGGCGATCCCCGTGTTCGCCCTGCTCGTCGTGCCGTGGGCGATGGCCCTGTGGCGGGAGGCGGGATGGGAGGGGGTCCGGGTCTGCCTGATCAGCAACACGGTGGGGCGGATGGTCCACACCGAGGAGACCCACGTCTTCGGGCACAGCGAGCCCTTCTGGTTCTACCTGCTGATCGGGCCGCCGATGCTGCTCCCCTGGACGCTGGCGCTGCCGGCGATGGCGCGGTCCGGCCGGTGCCGCTTGGGGCAGCCGGGGGGCGAGGGGCACCGCCTGCTCATCGCCACCGCCGGGCTGGGCCTGCTGCTGCTCTCGGTCCCGGCCACCAAGCGGGAGGTCTATCTGCTGCCCCTGCTGCCGGCGTTCGCGCTCTGCGCGGCGGGGTGGCTCGACGGGGTGGGAAAGCGGGGAGAGACCATGAGCCGGGACCGGCGAACGCTCCTGGCGCTGGGGATCTTCGCCGTGGTCATCCCCCTCCTCCTGGGCGCCGCCGGGCTGTGGCTCGCCTGGGCTCCCCGTGTGCCCAAGGGGGCTGTCCCGGTGCGGAATTCGGTGCCGGTGGCGGTCCTCGCCGGCTTCGGGATCGCCGCCCTGATCCTGGGCGGAGCGCTGGCCGCCGGGCTGATCCGCCGCTGGCGCTCAGGCCCCTCGGTGCGCTGGGCGGTCGCCGCCCTCATCCTGGTCACGCTCGGACTGGAGACGGGCGCCGAGGCGCTCGTCGATCCCGTGAAGCGGTCCGACGATCTGACGGCGGCCATCGCCGCTCACTTCCCAGGCAAGGATCGGGTGCCGGCCTACCTGCCGCCGGTGGTCTCCAACGAGGCCATCTTCGGGATCATCGGCTTCAAGCTGGGCCGGCTCACCCGGGCGCTGACCACGCCGGAGGATGTCGAGGCTTGGCTGGCGGGCCATCCTGGCGCGCCAATCCTGATCCGGATGGAGCAATTCTGGCGCCTTCCGCCCGGCCTGCGGCAGCGGCTCCGCTTCGTCTACGACGAGCGCGGCCGGAAGGCGGCGCCGTTCGGGATCGCCGTGGAAACGCCGGCACCAGATATGCAGAACTATCGATAAGCACGTCCCTCTCCGGACGTGCACCGAAGAAAGGAGAGATCATGGCTCAGCAGGAAAACAAGCCGCAGGCGCTGTCTCTGGAAGTCGAGGTGATCGAGCAGACCTGCAACCCGGGCTGCGGC
>JAICSG010001132.1 GCA_025937035.1 Thermoanaerobaculia bacterium
CGGCCTTCTCCACGAACTTGGGCACCGGCTGATGGAACACGGCGTGGGCGAAATCCTTGGCTTCGCTTCCGACCTCGGCCAGCAGCTTGCGCGACGCGGCCAGGGTGTGGCGGAAGTACGAGGGCTCGCCGGTGAAGCGCCCGCCGTGCTCGGGATAGTGGGCCGCCTCGCGCCGGAAGAAATCGGGGGTATCCGTGACGTGGGAGATCGAGGCCTCGACCACCGCCAGCGCCTCCCTGGCCTCCGCGAACAGATAGGCCGCGCCGCCGCATCCGGCCGTGTATTCCAACGCATCGCCGGGTTTCGATTGCGCCGTGTCCATACCGATGGCGAGGGCGCCGTCGACCATCCCCGAGCCGACGAAGGCCACGGCGGCCTGCATGGCCTCGCTGCCGGCCTTGCAGGCGAACTCCATGTCCGCGGCCACCACGTGGGGAGTGATCCCCAGCGCCTCGGCCACGATGGTCGCCGAGGGCTTGACGGCATAAGGTTTCGATTCCGTCCCCACCCAGACGGCGCCGATCGCGTCCGCCTCCAGGCCCGACCGGTCGAGCGCCGTGCGGGCCGCCTCGATGGCCATGGTCACCACGTCCTCGTCGGGCCCGGGCACCGACTTCTCGGCCACGGCGGGAGCGGCGGCGCCCCGGGCGCGCCAGGTGGAGGAGATGTCGGCCGTGCGCACCCGCAGGCGCGGCACATAGGCCCCATAGCCGGCGATGCCCACCGCGCGGTTGGGTCTCACGCGGCGGCTCGCTTTCCGGGCGCCCGCTTGGCGGCGGGTTTCCTCGCCTTCTTGGCTTTGGCAGGGGTTTCCAGGCCGCCGAAGAAGAGGTCCAGCATCTCGCGGGCGAGCCGGTCGGCGGGGATCTTGCCGTCCGGCCGGAACCACTTGTAGATCCAGAGCACCTGGCCGAGGAACGCGAAGGCGGCCACCCGCGGCTCGACGCGGCGGATGCGCCCCGCGCGCATGGCCTCTTCGAAAGATGATTCGAGGAATTGGACGTAGCGCTTCTTGCGCGCGTTGATCCGCTGGCGGGCGGCGCCGGTGAGCGTCTCGTGCTCGTGAAGGATGATGGTGACCTCCTTGCTCCACCCCTCGGTCACCAGTTGGATGTTCCTCTCCATGCACGCCTTGAGGCGCTCGACGGGATCGGCGATGGCGAGAACGGGCAGGAGGACGCGCTCCTCGAAGATGTCCATCCCGTAGCTCTGGATGGCCAGCAGGAGGTCCTCCTTGCTGCGGATGTAGTAATAGAGCCCGGCCTTGGTGAGGCCGCAAGCATCGGCGATGTCCTGCACCGACGCCGCCTCATACCCCTTCTCGCGGATCAGCCGCGCCGCCGTCTCCAGCACCGCCCGCTGCCGTTCCTTCGGGACCTCGGGTCCCGCCTCCAACGCTCGTGCCACGGGAATTCCTTTCCGATACCGACCGGCCGGTAGAATTCTACCGGGCGGTAGGTAGTCTAAGAAGGTGGGTAGGGGGTGTCAAGGCCGCCCGGGCATCAATGCCCGGGCTACGCCGGAAACGAAAAGCCGGGTGAACCCGGCTCTTGGAGGAGCGGCTGTGACTTCGGCGCCGGCTTCCGCCGGCTTTTCGGTTGAAGCGTAGCCCGGGCATTGATGCCCGGGCGGGGCTGGGCTGGCAATCTGACAAGTAGAATCACTCGCACCGCTCCGGCCCCGGCAACCCCTCGCACGTCTTGTGGTAGGGCTCGTCGCCGCCGATGTAGGTTTCCCACTCGTCGCAGGTCAGATTCCGGTTGGCTCGGTGGCAGGCTTCGGCCTTGAG
>JAICSG010000648.1 GCA_025937035.1 Thermoanaerobaculia bacterium
TCATGGCGTCGCGGGTGCGCAGGAGCTCATCCCCATCGACCGGAGGGGCCGAATCCGCCAGGCGGAGGATGCCGTTGATGCCGCACATCAGCCGATCAATTTCTCCAACAGGGGGCGCAGACGCTCGCGGAACCGCTCCAGCCCCAGCTCCTTCCGCCAGCGCTCGAAGCCGGCCTCGCCCATCCTTTTGGCCTCTCCGGGATAGTCGAGCAGGCGGCCGAGGGCGCCCCGCAGCTCCTCGCGGTCGTCCGGATTGACCAGGAGACCGGTGGCGCCGTCCACCACGATCTCCTCGGCGGCGCTGTCCCGGGCGGCCAGCACCGGCTTGCCCGCCCGCATCGCCTCCAGGTAGACGAGCCCGAACCCCTCGCCGCGGCTCGGCATGGCGAAGGCCGCGCAGCGCCGGTAGAGCTCCATCAGAGTCGCCTCGCTGGTGAAGCCCGTGAAGAGGACGCGGTCGGAGATCCCCAGCGCCGCCGCCTTGGCCTCCAGCCGGTGGCGGTCGTCGCCGTCGCCGGCCACCACCAGCCGGGCGTCCGGGACCCGCACCAGCGCCTCCAGGAGCTGGTCGTGCCCTTTATACCGCTCGCGGGGGTCCATGCGCCCCACGATCAGAAAGAACCCGCGGCCCAGGCGGCCGAGCAGGGGGGCGTCCACCGCCCCCTCGGGCCGGCGATCCTCCAAAGCCAGAGGGAGGACGGGCGCGCCGTTCAGCCCCGGGACGAAGGGCCTGGCCCGCTCCCGGGTGTGGGCCGAGATGGCGAAGAGCACCGTGGCATGGGCGAGCGCCCGGCGGCGGTCCCACTTGAGGGGCCGCCAGACCTCGATCCCGTAGAGGGGGATGAGGTAGGGCGCGCGGAGGAACGCCGGCAGATAGCTCTGCGTCCGCGCCAGCCCCAAGAGATCGAAGACGAAGGCCGTCCGGCGGTCCCTCACCTGGCGCTTCCAGACCTCCATCGCCAGCGCCCGTTGATGATCCTCGAAGCCACGGACGGGGGCCTCGCTCTCCGGAGGCTCGCTGCCGTCGAGCGTCAGGATCTCGAAGCCGAGCCCCCGCTCGCGGGCGAAGGCGGCGCACCCGTCCGCCAGGAGGCGGCCGGCCAGGGCCCGCCCGCCGCCGTCCAATCCCAGGCCGGCGGAGACGAAGACGAGATCGCGTCGGGGCTTCATGATCGGTTTGATCGGTTGCAAGGGGGCCCGGGCAGGCTCCGCCCCCTTCGGTGTACATCACGGAAGACACCGAGGGGTGGGCGCCACACGGGCGCCAGAAGGCTTCAGCCCGCCGCGGCCAGCCGGCGCCGCAGGGGCACCACGGCCTCGCGGTCGAGCTCGGCGGCGACCGACTGCCGGAGGAAGGTGACGGAGACCACCAGCCGCAGCGGCCCCTTCTCCCGCAGCACCGTGCCGGTCACCCCCCGGAACGGGCCGTCCACGACCTCCACCTCGTCCCCGGGCTCCAGATAGGGATGGGGGACGAGCGGTATCCCGGCCTCCTGGAGGAGCCGGAGATTGCGCAGCTCCGCGTCCAGCCCCGCCTGATCGCTCACCGGCAGGATCTCCACGATGAGATCGCTCCGCAGGGCGGTCCGCCGCGCCTCAGCCGGGCCCCGGAAGAAGAGGTAGCCCGGGAACAGCGGCAGGCTGGAGACGAATGTCCGTCCCGCCCGCCGCACGCGCTTCTCGGCCTGGGGGAGGTAGAGCCCCACCCCGTGCCCGGCCAGATGGCGGGCCAGCCCCTTCTCCTGACGGCTGCGCACGTAGGCCACCCACCAGGGGTGCTCCGTCGCGGACAGCTCGAACAGGTGCGAGGGGGAGAGATCGACTTCGCGCTTCAGGATCGGCACGTCGGGCTTGCTGCTACTCCGAAGGTCAAACCGCTTTTTCTTTCAGGACGCTGGGGGAATTGTTGCAGAAGAAGGGCTTGGAGGCAAGGCGGGCCCTCGCCGGGGCTACCGCCGCCCGGCCTTCTTCCCCATCGCCGCCCGGACCTTCAGGAGCGCGGGCATGTTCTCGCCGATCCAGCGCTCGGCGCGGGTGAGGTTCCGGTACTGGCGCTCGCGGCGGCGGAACTCGGGGGTGTGGAAGAGCCGCTTGCCCCCCCGGATCTCGGGGGGCATGTCGGCGTGGAGCATCTCGTGGAAGACCACCGCCTCCACCACGTAGCGCGGCACCTCGGGGTGGTCCAGCACCCGGTGAATGCGGATCAGCCGGTCCTCATACGAATAGCTGCCGAGCTGCAGGCTGGCGCTCCGGCGCCGCCCGCAGCGGGAGGAGACCGACGACTTCCCCCAGGTGATCCCCGCCGCCAGCCGCCCCTCGAAGTAGCGCTCGTTGAGGTCGGTGAACACCTCGCGCAGGTCGAGGGCGACCCCCACCGGCTGGAGGACCAGCTTGCGGATGCGGACCGTCTGGCGGTGGACGGTGAAGTGCTCGCGGATGAGTGTCAGCGCCTGCCGGGCCTGATCGCTCCCCCGGCGGCTCTCCACGAAGGTGGCCACCGCCCGCAGCACCTCCTCCGGCGCCTCGGTGAAGGAGTGGTGAATGCGCAATTCCAGGGGCGCCCGGCCGCCGATCCGCCCGGCGCGGACGCTCAGGATGGTGCGCCGGTTGTCGGTCAGCTCCAGGGAGCGGAGCCGGCCGCCGGTGAGGCTGTTGAGCTTGCGCAGGAGATGGAACCGCAGGGCGTTGGGATCGGCCGGACCCGCCGGCAGGGGCGGCAGCGCGGGGACCGGGACCGGACGGAACCCGAACAACTCCAACTGCACCGGGCGCCCCGGGACGGGGCCTCCCCGCCGGCTGCGTTCGGGCGCGGAGCGCCTGGATTCACGTGGAAGCTGCTGCTGCGCCGAGGATCTCGTCGTACCCATGCGTTGCTGCCCCGAGCTGCGGGGAAATGACTGTACCACAGGGCCCCGCGAGCCAGGATGAGCCTTCGCGAAGGAAGATGGGCTCTCGGGAACGAAGATGACGGCCCGGATGGCTTCCCGAACGGCCATCTTGCGAAGATGGCGCTCCGGATAGCTTCCCGGGCGGCCATCTTACGAAGATAGCGATTTTTTTTCGCAGGATGACGCTCCGGGAAGAAAGATGGCCGCCCGGGAAAGCTCAAAACCGTCCGGGAAGCCAAAAAACGGGAAATCCAACGAAAAATCCGGTTATCCAGGGCTCGAAATCCGTCCGGACGGCGAAAACGGCGCCATCCTGAGAAAAACGGCGTCCGGGAGCCCTTTCAGCCCGCCGGGATTCTCCAGCGCTCGCCCACGGCCATCGTGAGGACCCGGGAACGGTCGGCGCCGGTCCGGTCCAGGATCTCGGCCAGGACCTTGGGCGCGAGATCGACGGGCTCGTCCGTGAGGTCGAAGCA
>JAICSG010000569.1 GCA_025937035.1 Thermoanaerobaculia bacterium
CGTCCTACGATCTGCAGGCCCTGGGGGACGCCCTGCTGAGCTACCCCTGGCAGCCCGCCGAGCTGAGCCAGGGGCGCGCTCCGGCGCGGCTCCAGCCCTGGTGGAGCCGTTGGATGCGGCCCATGACCCTGCTGGCCGCCACCCTGCTCCTGCTGCTGGTGCTGCGGCGGATCCTGATGGAGACGTGAAGCCTTGGAAGACGGGGGAGAGAAGGAATGGCTCCTCGGGAGGGATTCGAACCCCCAACATTTCGGTTAACAGCCGAACGCTCTACCGTTGAGCTACCGAGGAATGGAAAGAGCCGGCCGGTTTGACCCGGGAGGCGGAATTCTAGGCGGACCGCCCGCCGCTGTCAACGCGGCGGGCGGATTCGCGGTTAGACGGTGTTGTCCAGGAACGGCTTCAGCTTCGTCGCCCGGCTGGGGTGGCGGAGCTTGCGCAGCGCCTTGGACTCGATCTGGCGGATGCGCTCGCGGGTGACGTTGAACGACCGGCCCACCTCTTCGAGGGTGTGCTCGGAGCCGTCGCCGACGCCGAAGCGCATCTTGAGCACCAGCTCCTCGCGCGGGGTCAGGGTCTTGAGCACCTTGCGGGTCTGGTCCTTGAGGTTCGCGAAGATCACCGAGTCGATGGGGGACACGGCGTTCTTGTCCTCGATGAAATCGCCGAGGTGCGAATCCTCCTCCTCGCCGATGGGCGTCTCCAGGGAGATCGGCTCCTGGGCGATCTTCATGATCTTGCGCACCTTGGAGGCCGGCAGGTCCATGCGCTCGCCGATCTCCTCCGCGGTGGGCTCGCGGCCGAGCTCCTGCACCAGCGAGCGGCTGGTGCGGGTCAGCTTGTTGATCGTCTCGATCATGTGCACCGGGATGCGGATCGTCCGCGCCTGGTCGGCGATGGCGCGGGTGATCGCCTGCCGGATCCACCAGGTGGCATAGGTCGAGAACTTGTAGCCGCGGCGGTACTCGAACTTCTCCACCGCCTTCATCAGGCCGATGTTCCCCTCCTGGATGAGGTCGAGGAACTGCAGCCCGCGGTTGGTGTACTTCTTGGCGATCGAGACCACCAGCCGGAGGTTGGCGACGATCAGCTCCTCCTTGGCCCGCTCGCAGGTCGCCTCGCCCAGCCGGATCTTGTTGATCGTGGCCGCGATCTCGGCGTGGGTGGTGCCGTAGCGCTCCTCCAGCTCCCGCAGGTTGCCGCGGTACTTGTCGATGCGCCGGCGGTGGAGGGCCTTGAGCTCCTCGTTGGTCTCGCGCTTGAGCGCCGTCTGCGCCCGCTTGATGTCGGCCTCGAAGCGGGAGAACTGCTTGTCGATGTCCTTCAGGAAGTCGACCAGCCGGTTGCGGGTCTGCACGCTGAAATCGACCGTGCGGATGTCCTTGGCGATCTTGGCGATCAGCCGGTCGATCTCGCGCTCGATCTCCAGGTACTTGTCGCCGTCCGGCTTGCAGCGCTTCTGGCGCTTGCGCAGCTCGCCGATCTCGTGATCGTTGGCGGCGATCTGCTCGAAGATCTTGAGGTTCCCCTTGATGCGGTCGGCGGACTTGGGGTCGAGCGGCTCGTCCGGATCGGCGTCGACCAGCTCGCGCAGGATGCGCTTGTCCTTGGCCGCCATCTCGTTGAGACGCAGGAGCTCCCGCAGGACCACCGGGTTCTCGCAGAGAGCCTCGTAGATCATCCACTCGCCCTGCTCGATGCGCTGGGCGATCTCCACCTCCCCCTCGCGGTCGAGCAGGGGGACCGTCCCCATCTCGCGCAGGTACATGCGCACAGGGTCGTTCGTCTTCTCGTGAGCGGCGAGACCGAATTCCGTCGTCTCGTCCTCTTTCTTGTCGAATTCGCTCGGGCCGGACTCGAAATCGTCACGGTTCTGGTACCGCTCGGGCCGGTCGATGACGTCGACCCCGAGATCGGCGAACCGGAGATAGATCTCATCCAGCTCGTCCGGGAGGCTCACCACCTCCTCGGGCAACATCTCGTAGATCTCGTCGTAAAGAAGGTACCCCTTCTCCTTGCCCAGCTCGATGAGCTGCTTGACCGAGCTGTACTTCTCTTCGACGGGTGTCAGGCTCGAAATCGTCAATGTCCTCTCCTGGCAGCACGATCGTGCCGCGAGCGAAACAGGGCTCAAGCGAGCCCGGAACTCGCTCCCGGCCGGGACCCCCGATAGTGGCTGCGGTTCAAACGGTCTCTCTCGTCCAGGAGACGGCCGAGGAGCGCATGATCCCCCTTGCGCTGCGCTTCCGCGATCTCCCGTTGCACTTCCTGCCGCCGCTGCTTGCGCCAGCGGTCGACCAATCTGTCGAGGGACTCCAGGAGCCCGATCTTCCCGGAGGCAACCCCCCTTTCTACCATTATTTTCGCCAATCGGGCAATCGCCCGGTCATCCCCCTCCAGCCTGGACCTCACCGCGGCGAGGTCCGGAGGGGCTCCGGCTCCTGCATATAGAGTGCGGAAGGCCTCGAAAATATTCCTGCATTCGGGGTCCAGGAAGACCTCCGGGAGGGGCAACTCATCCAGGGGAGGCACCTGAGGGGGCGTGCCGTCCTCCGGAAACAGGTGCTCCAGGGCCTGCTCCTCCATGGAACGGACGAGCCGGGGCGGCATCGCGGGCCCCTCCTGGGGGCCGGCGGACCGGCCGGGCGGCGCCGGCCGCTGCTCCCCCGTCCCCGTCCGGCGGGCCAGCATCTCGACCGGAATCCCCAGCCGGCCGGCGGCGATGCGGCTGTAGCTGTAGCGGAGGATGGCGTCCGGGATCGGCCGCAGCAGCTCGGCGACCTCCCTGGCGGCCCGGGCCTGCGCCTGGGGCTCGGCGGTGGCGCCGGAGGTCAGGCGGTCGATCTCGGCCGTGACCGCGTCCTCCGCCCCCTCGACCGCCGCCCGCACCGCCTCCTCGCCGGCCTCGACGCGGAGGGAGTCCGGATCGTGCGAGCCCGGGAAGCGAGCCCGCCGCACCCCCAGCCCCTCGGCGAGCAGCAGAGGCAGGGCGCGCCGGAAGGCGTTCTCCCCCGCGCTGTCGCCGTCGTAGGCGACCACCACCCCCTCCGTGTAGCGCGCCAGGAGCTTGGTCTGCTCGGGGGTGAGGGCGGTGCCCATGCCGGCTACCGCCCCCTCCAGGCCGCAGGCCACGGTGCTGATGACGTCGAAGTACCCCTCGCAGAGGACCGCCTGGCCGGTCTCCCGGATCTCCCGCTTGGCCAAGTGGAGGCCGTAGAGCAGGCTCCCCTTGTGGAAGCGGTCGGTCTCGTTGGTGTTGACGTACTTCGCCTTGTCGTCCCCCAGAGCGCGCCCGCCGAAGCCGACCAGGCGGCCGGCGGCGTTGTGGATGGGGAACATCAACCGGTGGCGGAAGCGGTCGTAGAGGTCTCCGCTGCGCTCGGAGCGGGCGATGAGCCCGGCCGCCTCCAGGTCGGCATGGGAGACCCGGGGGTGGAGGGCCTGAAGCAGGTTCTTATACCCCTCGGGGGCGTAGCCGAGGCCGAAGCGCTCGACGAGCTCGGGAGGGATGCGCCGCGTCTCCCGCAGGTAATTCAGGGCGAAGGCGGACTTGCGGAGCTGATCCTTAAAGAATTCGGCCGCCGCCTGGAGAGCCCCCTCGAGGTCCCGCTCGGGGCGGCCGCCGGTGAAGCGCGCCTCGGTCCGGCTGGGGAGGGGGATGCCGTAGCGCATCGCCAGGTTCTCGATCGCCGCCGGGAAGTCGTCCCCCGTGGTGAGCATGTGGAGCTTGATGGCGTCGCCCCC
>JAICSG010000553.1 GCA_025937035.1 Thermoanaerobaculia bacterium
GGATGTCCAGCTTGTGGTCGTAGCGGACGAGCATGATCTCGTCCCCCGGCTTGAGCTCGGAGTGCAGGAACTTCCCCACATTCTGGAGGATCCGCATGCGGTTCGACTGCGAGAGGTTGACGTCGTCGACGAATACCACCAGCCGCAACCGCTGCGATACCGGGCGCTCCGCCGCTACCGGGCCAGGGCCGCCAGAGACGGCCGGCGCCGCCGCCGGCGCCGTCCCGCGGCTCTCGGCGAAGAAGTTCGAGATCTCCACCGGCTTACCGTCCTCGAGGACCTGAAAATCCTCCTTCTTCAGGCCGTCGATGGGCTGCCCCTTCTTGTCGGTCACGTAGACGTCGAGGTTGACCACGCTGACCTCGATCGACTCCTTGAAGCTCTCGCCGGCAGGAGCTTCTCCGGCGGCCAGGGCCAGCGCGGGAGCCAGGAGCAGGCCGAGCGCCAGGCCGGCGGCTCCTCGGGAGCAATGGCGAAGGCGAGTCATCACGAGATCCTCCTCTCCCACAAATGATGGAAGCGATACGCGGTTTCTTTCACTGGAGCAAAAAGCGTACCGCGCCAAAGCTCCAAAAAACAGCTCTTTTCGCCCACTCCGGAGGCCGGCGGGGTCCTTTTTTGAGGACGGCTGGCTCGCTTTTCGCAAACGAAAGGTGGCGCCGTAGAAGGGGTTTTCTGGTACCATCCGCTTAGGATGCCGCACTGCGGCGTTTTATATCGCGACGCGGCATAGACGTGCAGCAAAACCCAAAAGGAGGACCGTCGTCATGTCGCAGGACGTCCAGGTAGCCAAGATCGCCGAGAGCTGGGAGAACGATCCTCGCTGGAAAGGTGTGCAGAGGACCTACAGCGCCGGGGACGTCGACCGGCTGCGAGGCACCGTCCGGATCGAGCACACCCTCGCGCGCCTGGGGGCGGAGCGGCTCTGGAAGCTGATGCGGGAGCGCGACTACGTGCCGGCGCTGGGAGCGCTGACCGGCAACCAGGCCATCCAGCAGGTGCAGGCGGGGCTGGAGGCCATCTACTGCAGCGGCTGGCAGGTGGCGGGAGACGCCAACGAGGCCTGCGAGGTCTATCCCGACCAGAGCCTCTATCCCGCGAACAGCGTGCCGAAGCTGGTCAAGCGGATCAACAACGCCTTGCTGCGGGCCGACCAGATCCAGCACGCCGAGGGAGCTGAGGGGCCGTACTGGCTCGCCCCCATCGTGGCCGACGCCGAGGCCGGGTTCGGCGGCAACCTCAACGCCTTCGAGCTGATGAAGGCGATGATCGAGGCCGGCGCGGCCGGCGTCCACTTCGAGGACCAGCTCTCCTCGGCCAAGAAGTGCGGCCACATGGGGGGCAAGGTCCTGGTGCCGACCTGCGAGTTCGAGCAGAAGCTGATCGCGGCGCGGCTCGCCGCCGACGTCCTCGGCGTGCCCACCATCCTGGTGGCCCGCACCGACGCCAACAGCGCCAAGCTGATTACCAGCGACGTCGATCCGCGCGATCACGAATTCATCGGCAAGGGGGAGCGCACCCCTGAGGGGTTCCACCGCTTCCGGGGTGGCCTGGAGGCGGCGATCGCCCGCGGCCTCGCCTTCGCCCCCTACGCGGACATGATCTGGTGCGAGACCTCCAAGCCGGACCTCGACGAGGCGCGGCAATTCGCCGACGCCATCCACCGGCAGTTCCCGGGCAAGCTCCTGGCCTACAACTGCTCGCCGTCCTTCAACTGGAAGCAGAAGCTCGATCCGGAGACCATCGCCAGATTCCAGCGCGAGCTGGGGGCCATGGGCTACAAGTTCCAGTTCGTGACCCTGGCCGGCTTCCACGCCCTCAATCTCGGCATGTTCGAGCTCGCCCGCGCCTACCAGAGGAGCGGCATGACCGCCTACTCCCTGCTCCAGGAGCGCGAATTCGAGAACGAGCGCCTGGCGGGCTACCGGGCGGTGAAGCACCAGAGCTTCGTGGGCACCGGCTACTTCGACCAGGTGGCCCAGGTGATCACCCATGGGCTCGGCTCCACGGCCGCCCTCGCCGGCTCGACCGAGGAAGAGCAGTTCTTCGAAGAAAAGGCGAGCTGAGGAGGAACGCCATGGCCAACCTTCGAACGGCCAACATCCATGTGACTGGGCCCGTTTCGCCCGCGGCGGAGCGGGTCCTCACGCCCGAGGCGCTGGAATTCGTGGGCGAGCTCAGCGTGCGTTTCGGAGCGGTGCGGGAAGATCTGCTCCAGAAGCGGACGGCCCGGCTGGCGGAGCTCACGGCCGGCGCCCCTCTGGAATTCCCGCGCCTCGATCGCGCCATCCGGGAGACCCCCTGGCAGGTGGCGCCGGCTCCGGCGGACCTCCAGGAGCGGAAGGTGGAGATCACCGGCCCGGTCGAGCGCAAGATGATGATCAACGCCCTCAACTCGGGGGCGAGCACCTTCATGGCCGACTTCGAGGACTCCCTCTCGCCCACCTGGACGAACGTGGTCGAGGGTCAGGCCAACCTGATGGACGCGGTGCGGCGCCAGCTCGCCTTCACCAGCCCCGAGGGGAAGCAATACCGGCTCAACGACCGCCTCGCCACCCTGCTGGTCCGGCCACGCGGCTGGCACTTGGTGGAGCGGCACGTCCTGGTGGAAGGCCGGCCCATCCCGGCCAGCATCTTCGACTTCGGCCTCTACTTCTTCCACAACGCCGCGGAGCTCCTGCGCCGCGGCTCCGGGCCCTACTTCTACCTGCCCAAGCTGGAGAGCCACCGCGAGGCGGCGCTCTGGAACGATCTGTTCCTGGCCGCCCAGGCCGCCCTCCGGATCCCGCGCGGCACCATCCGCGCCACGGTGCTGATCGAGACCCTCCCGGCCGCCTTCGAGATGGACGAGATCCTCTGGGAGCTGCGCGAGCATTCGGCGGGCCTCAACGCCGGCCGCTGGGACTACATCTTCAGCATCATCCGCAAATTCCCGTCCTCCGGCGCCGTGCTCCCGGACCGCTTCCAGGTGACGATGAACGTGCCGTTCATGAAGGCCTACACCGACCTGCTCGTCCGCGCCTGCCACTACCACGGAGCCCACGCCATCGGCGGCATGGCGGCCTTCATCCCCAGCCGGAGGGACGAGGAGGTCAACCGCGCCGCCCTGGCGAAAGTGCGGGAGGACAAGGAGCGCGAGGTCCGCCAGGGGTTCGACGGCACCTGGGTGGCCCATCCGGACCTGGTGCCGGTGGCCCGCGAGGTCTTCGACCGCGCCCTGGGAGACCGGCCCAATCAGAAGAACGTGATGCGCGAGGACGTCGCCGTCGCTCCCGCCGACCTCCTCAACTTCCAGATCGAGGGGGGGAGGATCACCGAGGACGGCGTCCGCTCGAACATCTCGATCGCCCTCCAGTACCTCGCCGCCTGGCTGGCCGGCAACGGCGCGGCCGCAATCAACAACCTGATGGAGGACGCCGCCACGGCCGAGATCTCCCGGTCGCAGATCTGGCAGTGGCTCCACCACGGCCGGGTCACGGCAGACGACGTCCGCCGACTGACCGACGAGGAGGCTGCACGGCTCGGCGACGGCTACGGCCCGGCACGCGAGCTGTTCGAGCAGGTCGCGACGCAGGACGAGTACGTCGAGTTCCTGACGCTCCCGGCGTACGACCGCCTCGCAGCGCCGGATCCGGTCGCAGCGTCGGTCTGAGATGATCGCCCCGTGAAGGCGGTCTTCCTCGGCGGCTCGTCCGGGATCGGGCTGGCCGCGGCGCGCCTGGCGATCGACGCGGGCTGGGACGTGACGATCGCCTCCCGGCACCCCGACCGCGCGACCGGCGACGCGGCGCAGGTGGGCCGCGACGTCACGGGCGACCCCGCGGGGCGGA
>JAICSG010000847.1 GCA_025937035.1 Thermoanaerobaculia bacterium
GGGGTGAGCGAGACCGAGGTGGTGGTGGCCCGCTGGGTGAACACGGGCACCAGCCGGGTCGAGGGGATCCGCTTGGAGAGGATCTGCCACTCGTCGATCCGCCGCGCCGCCTCCATCAGAAGGTTGGTGTTCGACTTCTGGATCGTGGTGAGATCGGTCTCCTTGCCGGGGGTGAAGACGAACTCCCCCTCCGGCCAGATGGCGAGCTCGTACATCGCCTCCTCGCCCTGGAGGTCGCCGACGTGCGCGTGCACGATCTGGCCGCCGCGCAGGTAGATCTCGCCCGAGGAGGAGTCGCCGTTGCGGCGCAGGGCGAACACCCCGGTCTTCCCCGAGACGGAGACCAGTTGGATGATGTCTGGAAGCGGCAGCTCTTTGAGTGAGCCCTGGAAGGCCATAGCGCTGGATGAAGACTCAGAAGCTCAGGATCCGATAATAAGGCAATCTAACACACGCTCCCCTGAAGCAGGGGGTTATGGTAGCACAGGAGCACCGGACGCAAGGCGGTCCAGCTTGAGCCGCTGGGCGCAGCAGATGGCCAGGGCGAGAGCGTCGGTGGCGTCGCTCGCCCACCCCTCGCCGCGGGCCGCCAGCAGCAGGCGCACCATGCGGGCGACCTGCTCCTTGTCGGCCCGGCCGTTGCCGGTGACCGCCGACTTGACCTCGGCCGGGCTGTACTCGCAGATCTCGATGCCCCGCCCGGCGAGCGTCACGAGCAGGGCGCCGCGGGCCTGGGCGAGCACGATCAGCGAGCGGGCGTTCATCCCGTGGAACGGGGTCTCCAGCACCGCGAGGTCCGGCCGTTGGCGGTCGACCAGGTCGCCCAGGCGGCCGGCGAGATGGACCAGCCGGCTGGGGAGAGCGAGATCGCGCGGACAGGAGAAGCGGCCGGCGTCGACCGCCTGCAGGGCCGAGCCCTGCCTGTGCACCAGCCCGTAGCCGGTGTGGATGCTGCCCGGATCGAGCCCCAGGATCAGCACGGTCAGCGCGCGGCGAGAGCGTTCGCGTCGATGTTGAGGTTGGCCCAGACCTTCTGCACGTCGTCGTGGTCCTCCAGGGCGTCCATCAGCCGCAGCACCTGGTTGACCTTGTCCGGCGGCACGTCGAGGGTGGTCGAGGGGACCATCGCCAGCTCCTTGGCGACGGTGGGGACCTCGCGGCGCTCCAGCTCTTCCTGGGTGGCGATGAAGCCCTCCATCGGGGTGTAGATCTCGTAGACGTCCTCCTCGATGGCGACGTCGTCGGCGCCCAGCTCCAGGGCGAGCTCCATGAATCTCTCCTCGTCCATGGCGCTCTTCTCGATGGCGAAGTAGCCGCGGCGCTGGAACATCCAGGCCACGCACCCGGCCTCGCCGAGGTTGCCGCCGTTGCGGGCGAAGATGTGGCGGATCTCGCCCGTGGTCCGGTTGCGGTTGTCGGTCGCCGCCTCGACCAGCACGGCGACGCCGCCGGGGCCGTACCCCTCGTAGATGACCTCTTCATAGACCTCGGACGCGATCTCGCCCGTCCCCTTCTTGATGGCGCGCTCGATGTTGTCGTTGGGGACGCTGTTCGACCGGGCCTCCAGGACCGCGGCGCGCAGGCGGGGGTTCCCCTTGGCGTCGCCGCCGCCGAGGCGGGCCGCGACGGTGATCTCCTTGAGGATCTTGGAGAACAGCTTGCCGCGGCGGGCGTCCGTCGCCGCCTTCTTGTGCTTGATCGTGGCCCACTTGCTATGACCTGACATGGGAGCTCCTGGGAAAGAATTCCTGAAGAGCCATGATTTTACAGGACTTCCCGTCCCGCCACCAAACCGCCGCCCCAGCTCCCGTCCGATCCGTGGCGCTGGCGTTAAATCCTTGAAAATCCGGCGTTTTCGCCCTCCGGCGATTGACTGAAAGGGGCGAGGATGTTAGAAAGGCTTGCTGTCTTCTTCTGGAGAATTGGTATGCCCTCCATCCTCGTTGTCGAGCAAGAGCCCCACTCCGTGGAACGGATCAACGCGGCCCTGGGCGCGGAGGGGTGGAGGGTGCGGGTGGTGCCGAGCGTCGACCAGGCGCTCCACGCGGCGTCCGCCGAGCCCCCCGACCTGGTGATGGCCGGCACCGACGTCCCCGGCTTCGAGGTGCTGACCTTCTCCTTCTCCCGGCGGAGCGGCGGCCCGGGGGTGGTGGCCCTCGATCCCGGCAACGGCGGCGGGCCGGCCGGCGCGGCCGACGCCCGGCTCGCCAAGCCGTTCACCGATCAGCAGGTGGTGCTCACCGCCCGGCAGGCGCTGCTCGCCCGGCGCCAGCCCGCCCCGGCGGCCCCCGCTCCCGAGCAGAAGCTCACCTCCCAGGACATCTTCGGCGACGTGCTGGCCGAGGTCGAGGGGGATCAGCCGCCGCGGCCGGTGATCGCGCCGCCGCGGGCCGCCGCACCGCCACCATCCCCGCCCGCCGACGTCCAGCGCCGCCTGGAAGAGACCCTCTCCGGCGTGCTGGGCACCGACCCCAGGCCGAAGCCGGCACCGCCGGCTCCCGCCGCGCCGCCGCGCCGCGCCGAGCCGGCCGGCGGCGACGTCGACGCGCTGCTCAGCAAGA
>JAICSG010000312.1 GCA_025937035.1 Thermoanaerobaculia bacterium
ATCTCCAGCACCCAGTCGACCAGCAGGATCGGATAGCGGTGCGGGAGCACCGAGAGGATCCACTCGATGTCCCATTTCCCCGTCGAATCGGGCCTCTGCTCGATCGTTTCGCTCAAAATCAGCTCTCCTCTCCCACTTTCTTCTCGACCGTCCGCAGGCGCCGGACGATCTCCTCCAGGCGCGACAGCAGGACGGCCTGGCGCCGCCACTTCCGCATCTCGATGGCGGGGATACCGGCGACCTGAGCATGGGGCTCGACCGAGGCGAGCGCCGCCGACTTGGCGGCCACCTGCGCGCCGTCCCCCAGCTCGATGTGCCCGGCCACGCCGCTCTGGCCGGCCAGGACCACATAGTTGCCCAGCCTGGCGCTCCCCGCGATGCCTGCCTGGCCGCAAAGGATACAGTGCCGGCCGGTCACCACGTTGTGCCCCACCTGGACCAGGTTGTCGATCTTGCTCCCCGCCCCGATCCGGGTCTCCCCCAGCATGGCGCGGTCGATGGTGGAATTGGCCCCGACCTCGACGTCCCCTTCCAGGACCACCCGTCCGACCTGGGGCACCTTGTGGTGCGCCCCCTGGTAGGTGGCGTAGCCGAAGCCGTCCGCCCCCAGCACCACCCCGGCGTGGACGATGCTCCCCGGCCCCACCTCGGTGCCGTCGTAGAGCACGGCGTGGGGGTGGAGCACCGCCCCCTCCCCCACCACGCAGTTGCGGCCGAGGGCCACGAAGGCGAGCACGGCCGCTCCGGCCGCCACTTGGGCTCCGGCGCCGATCACGGCGTAGGGGCCGACGTGGGCTTGCGGGTCGACCGTGGCGCCGGGCTCCAGGATGGCCGTGGGGTGGATCCCCGGCGGCCGCCGCTCCTCCGGGTGGAAGACGGCGAGCAGCCGCGCCAGGGCCCAGGAGGGGTCGCCGGCGACCAGCAGGTCCCGTCCGAGGGTGGCGCCGGCGAGGCCGGGGCCCACCAGCAGGGCGCCGGCGCCGCTCGCCGCCGCCTGGGCGCGGTAGCGGGGGTCCTTCAGGAAGGAGAGGTCGCGGGGACCGGCGGATTCCAGCGGGCGGATCGCCTCGACGGTGCGCTCCGGGTCCCCCTCCACCCGGCCACCGACCCGCTCGGCGAGCTCGGCGAGGCGGTAGCCCACGCGGTTACTTGCCCTGCGCGCCGGCGTCGATCCGCTGGATGACGACGTTGGTGATGTCCACCCCGTCGTCGGCGTAGATCAGACCGCTCTCGAACTTGCGGAAGATCAGCGTGTAGCCGAGCTCCTTGCCGACCTGGTTGATCACCGGCATCACCCGGTCGTCGATCGAGGCCAGCATCTCGTCCCGCTTCTTGGTCAGCTCGCGGGTGGCGTCGTCCTGCGCGCGGCGCAGGGCGATCTCCTTCTCCTCGTACTGCTTGGAGAGATCGGCGAGCTTGTCCTGGGCGAGCGAGAGGCGGCCGTCGTTGAGCTTGGCCTGGAGGTCCTTGAGCTCCTGGGCCCGGGCCCCCAGCTCCTTCTCCCGCTGGTCCTGGAGCTTCTTGAGGTCGGCCACGGCCTTCTTGCCGGCGTTGGACGACAGCAGGATCTTCTCGGTGTCGATCACCGCGATCCTCACCGGCCCGGCAGCCGCCGGAGCGGCGGCGGGGGCCGCCGGCTTCTGGGCGGCGGCCGGAATCCCCGCCAGCGCGAGCCCGAGCAGGCCGGCCACGGCGGCCCGGGACAGAGATTGAGTGGAAAACGACATGGTCTCTTCTCCTTCGTTGTCTTAGAAGCTGGTGCCGATACTGAACTGGAAGCTCTCGAAGCTGTCCTGGGGTAGCGGATCGAGGTTCTTGGCGTAGATGAACCGCAACGGCGCGCCGAAGACCGGCAGGGTGATCCGCAGCTCCACGCCCGCCGTCTTGCGCAGGTTCGACAGGCTGAAATTCTGCCCCTCGCCGAAGACATTGCCGGCGTCAGCGAACAGCAGCACCCGGAACGGCCCCCCGAGAACGAAATGGTACTCCAAATTGAGCTGGGCGAAGCTGTCGCCGCCGAGGATCACCTCGTTCTTGTCGCGCAGGGGCTGCCCCGTCTTGTCGCGCAGGAAGATCGAGCGGTAGCGGTGGCCGCGGATGCTGTTCTCGCCGCCCAGGAAGTAGCGCTCCAGGACGTTGATCGGCTGATTGTCGGTCGGGTGGATCAGCCCCCCCTCGGCGTTGAAGGCGAGGATCATCTTCGTCGGGTAGCTGGCGACCGGCTTGAAGATGCTGTAGCCGAGCTCCGGCCGCAGGAACTGGTTGTCGCCGCCCAGCGGGCCGCCCGCGTACTCCACGGCGAGCGAGATCTTCTGCCCCTGGGTCGGCTCGAAGGGGTTGTCCCGGCTGTCGAAGACCCAGGCCGGCCGCAGCGACGAGTTGTGGATCCGGTATTTGGCGACCACCGTGGAGCCCGGCTGCGGCTGGTCGGCGGGCGGCGGCGTCTCCCCCGGCAGGAGAGGAGGCACCACCGTGTCGGTCTCGTCGTCGTACTTCGACAGGTTGTAGCTGATGCTCGCCGACTGGAACAGCCGGAAGTTCCGGCCGTAGGTGAACACCGCGCCCGTGCTGTTGCGGAGGTAGCGGTCGTTGTTGGCGTCGAGCGTGTAGTCGTAGTTCTCCTTGTACGCCCGGACGCCGATGCTCTGTGGCTTGTCGAGGAACCAGGGGATCGAATAGGAGAGGTCGTAGTAGTCGCGCAGCTTGCCGGTCTGCACCGAGACGCCCACCTGCTCGCCGCGGCCCAGGAAGTTCTTGGTGCTGACGCCGAACTGGCCGAAGAAGCCGTCGAGCTCGCTCCAGCCGCCGCCGAACTGCAGCTCGGTGCGGTCCGACTCCTGCCCCTTGAAGAGCAGGTTGACCTTCTTCTTCTCGCTGTCGGTGTCGATGTCGACCGGGTTCTCCTCGGTGAGCTTGAAGTAGCCGAGCTGGTTCACCTTGGTGACGCTGTTGCGGATCGCCGTGATGTTGACCAGGCCCCCCTCGTAGACCCGCAGCTCCCGGCGCAGCACCTTGTCCTTGGTGCGGTCGTTGCCCTGGAACTCGATGCGGCCGACCTTGAACTGGTCCCCCTCGTTGATGTGGATGACCACGTCGGCCACCCGGTCCGGACGCTCGACCAGCTCGGGCTCCACGCGGGCGAAGATGTAGCCGGTGTTGTGGTAGGCGTCGGTGATCTCCTTGACCGCGTCGTCGATCACCTTGGAGCGCAGCCAGCCGTGGGCCTTGTTGTCGAAGGCCCGGAGGAGGTTCGTCTCCTTGTAGACCTGGTTGCCCTCGATCGTCACGGTCCCGAACCGCCAGCGCTCCCCCTCCTCCAGCGGGATGGTGATGAACATCCGGCGCTTCTGGTCGGCGGGGGCGTTCGGCCTGTCGTTGGCCGCCTTGACCTCGATCTTGGGATCGCCGATCACCACGTTCTTGTAGCCGACGCCGCGGTAGAGGTCGCGGACCTTGTCGAGGTCCTCCTGGAGCTTGGCCGGATCGTAGAGGTCCTTCTTGCTGATGCGGGAGATGAAGGCGCTCTCCTTGGTGTTCTTCATCGCCAGGCGCAGCCGGGCGTCGCTGAACACCGTGTTGCCCTCGAACTCGATGTCCGAGATGCGGACGCGGTCCCCCTCGTCCACCGTGAAGGTCACCTTCTTCTCGTTCGGGCCGGTGTCCTCCACCTTGTAGTTGGCGGTGGCGAAGCGGTACCCCTTCTCTCCGTACATCTCCTCGATCAGCGCCTTGACCCGCTGGAGCTCGCCGAGCGACAGCGGCTCCCCCTCCCGCACCCGGATGCGCTGGGTGGTCAGCTTGTCCTGGAGGTCGGTCTTCGAGATGCGCTTCAGACCCTGATAGTCGATCGAGCGCAGGATCGGCCGCTCCGCCACGGTGATCACCAGGCGGACGCCGCCGGCGGTGGGGACGCTCTCGACCTGGACGTCGTCGACCAGGTTGCGGTCCCAGAGCTGCTTGATGTTCCGGTTGAGCGCCTCCTCGTTGAGAGGCTGGCCCGGCTCGATCCCGAGGTAGTAGCGCAGCGTGTCCTCGGAGAGGGCCTTCAAACCCTTGAATTCGATCGATTCGATGGTGCGGCCGTTCGCCGTCGGCTGCGGAAGCGCCTGCGCGCGGGCGGCGCGGACGCCGCCGGAGAACAGCAGGGAGAGCAGCGAGGCCGCCATCAGGCGGCGCACGGCCCTCCACCGGCGCGTCCGGCGCCGGACCACGATCACATCAGGCATCCATTCGTCCTTTCATGACCCCGGCGGCCTCACGGCCGCCGGAGCTTCGAGTACTGCCCTCGCCTCGCTGGGAGACCGCCGGACGGCGGGTCAGCGACTGGGTATGACGATCTCCTGGGCACCGGCATGGAACGTCAGCTTATCGCCCTCCAGATCTACCTCGATGCGCTCGACCGGCTCCCCGTGCTGATTGATGAGGATCTCCGAGACCGCGTCCTGGATGTGGCGCTGGATGGTCCGGCGCAACGGCCGGGCCCCCGTGGAGGGCTCGACGCCGGCCTTGGCCAGCAGCCACTCCTTGGCGGGGTCCGAGACCTCCAGGTGCAGCCCCCGCTCGGCGAGCGTATTGTTCACATCGTCGAGCAGAATGTCCACGACCGAGCGCAGCTCCCGCTCCCCGAGCGGGTTGAAGACGATCACCTCGTCGATGCGGTTGATGAACTCGGGGCTGAAGGTCCGCCTGAGCTCGGCGAGGATCTCCTCCTCGATGCGCTGGAAGCTCGCCTCCTCGCTCCCCTCCCCGAAGCCCATCCGCCCGCCCCGCAGCACCAGCTTGCTGCCGATGTTCGAGGTCATCAGCACCAGCGTGTTGCGGAAGTCGACCATGTTGCCGTAGGCGTCCGTGAGCTGCCCGTCCTCCAGGATCTGGAGCAGCAGGTTCGCCACGTCGGGGTGCGCCTTCTCGATCTCGTCGAACAGGATCAGCGAGTAGGGCTGGCGGCGCACCCGCTCGGTGAGCTGCCCACCCTCCTCGTGGCCCACGTAGCCCGGAGGCGAGCCGATCAGCTTCGACACCGCGTGCTTCTCCATGTACTCGCTCATGTCGAAGCGGATCATCGCCCGCTGGCTGCCGAACAGGAACTCCGAGAGCTGGCGGGCCACCTCGGTCTTGCCGACCCCCGAGGGGCCCAGGAAGATGAACGACCCCACCGGCCGCTGCGGGTTCGAGACCCCCAGCCGCGAGCGGCGGATGGCCCGGCTGATGGCGTTGATCGAGCGGTCCTGGCCCACCACGCGGCGCTTGAGGATCTCCTCCATCTTGAGCAGCCGCTCGGCCTCCTCGCTCTGGAGAGCGGCCACCGGGATGCCGGTCCACGAGGAGATCACCTCCTCGATGTCGTGCCGGGTCACCTCCAGCACGCCGGTCTCGTCGGTCGCCACGCTCATCCGCTCGAGGTCCTCGCGCAGCTCGATCTCGCGCTCGCGCAGATAGACGGCGCGCTCGAAGTCCTTGTCGGAAATGGCGACCTTCATCTCCTTGACCACCTGGCGGATCTCCTGCTCCAGGCGGCGCAGGTTCTGGGTGTCGCGCACCCGGCGGAGCTTG
>JAICSG010000068.1 GCA_025937035.1 Thermoanaerobaculia bacterium
GAGAGGCGGAAGCGGGAGCCCAGCCGCTGATTCTCGGGATGGGCGATGAGGATGATGTCGGCCTCGGTCTCGACCTGGCCGAAGGGGTGGCTTCCCCGGTCCCGGGTGGCCCCCTCGAACGTCTGGGTCATCCCGCTCTCGTGGACCGGGGACAGATCGATGTCGTCGGTATCCGAGTCCCCCCGGGACTGCAGAATGTTGCGGGAGTCAGAGCGATGCCGTTCGTCCATGGCTTCGGCGGCGGACCTGAAAAAGCGATCAGGTTGTAAAAAAGCGTATCACCGGACCGGGAGAGCGTCAAACCGGCGCTATTTCCCGGCCATCATCGCTTTCAGTACGTGGCGGGCCACCTCGGGGTTTTCCCGCAGGCGGCGGATCGAATAGGGGTACCAGTCGCGTCCGTAGGGAACGTAGACGCGCAGCCGGTGCCCCGCCTCGATGAGGATGCGGCGCATCTCCTCGTCCACCCCGAGCAGCATCTGGAACTCGTACTGGTCGCGGGTCAGGCCGTGCCTGTCGATCAGGGCCGAGGCGGCGCAGGTCAGGTATTCGTCGTGGGTGGCGATGCCGACGTAGACCCCCTGGGTGAAGAGCTTGTCGAGCGCCTGGACGTAGTTGTGGCGCACCGTCTCGTACCCCTTCCAGGCGATCCGGCGGGGCTCGACGTAGATCCCCTTGCAGAGGCGGACGCTCGCCCCCTTGGGCAGCTCCTCGATGTCGCGCAGGGTGCGGCGCATGTAGGCCTGGAGGACGACCCCCAGGTTGCCGTGGAGGGCGTGGAGCTCGCGGTAGATGCGGAGGGTGGCGTCCGTCGTCGTGTGGTCTTCCATGTCGATGCGGACGAAGTTGCCGAACCGCTTGGCGGTCTCGACGATGCGGGCGACGTTGTCGCGGCAGAACCCCTCGTCGATCTTCAGCCCCAGCATGGTGAGCTTGATCGATACGTTGGAGTCGATCTTCTCGCGGTCGATGGCCTCGAAGACCCGCAGGTACTCCTCGACGAAGGCGGTCGCCTTCCCCCGCTCGCTCACCTCCTCGCCGAGCACGTCGAGAGTGGCCATGGCTCCCTGCTGGTTGAGGTTCCGGATGACGCGGATGGCGTCGTCGAGGCTCTCCCCCGCGACGTAGCGCGAGGCCACCCGGCCGACGATGGGCTTCGGCACGGCGGGGAGGCCGGTGACCAGCATGCGGTTGAACACACTCATCAGGGCCTCCCTCCGGGGCGGCAAACAAGGAAATGAAATGTCTCGATCAGGCGACGGGTTGGGCCGTGGCCTCGGAAGCCGTCACCGCGGCGGGCTCATCCTGCACCCAGCGCACCGACTTCGAGCAGGGGCAGGCGCCGGCGACGCGGCGCAGGGCCGGCATCCGGCTGGAGGCCTGCTCGAGGGTCATCGTCCCGGCCTCCACCGCCAGGAGCGCGTCCGCGTAGTCCTTGTAGTCGCGGCTGGCGCGATAGGACTCCGGCAGCACGCGCACGAGGTGCTGGAGGTAATCGTGGGCGGAGGTGAAGGTCTCCCCCTGGGAGCCGGTCATCTTGAACGCCGGCATGCCGCGGCGGCGGAAGAAGTCGGCATGAGGCATGTGGAGGAGGTCCTCCCGGCGCACCCCCTCGACGGTCTCGCCGGCCAGGATGCGGTCGAGGACGGCCTCGGACTCGCCGTGGGTCAGGTTCTCCAGGCGGGCGCGCAGGTAGCGCAGGTTGAGGTCGCGCACCAGCTTCTCGACCTCGCGGTAGTACTGCCGCTGGGCCTCGGCGTTCTTCATCGGCTTGAGGCCGAGGCGGACGTTGGTGCCGCCGCCGCGCTCGTCGCCGAACATCTCGAGGCCGCGGGGCAGCCACTTGTTGATCGTCTTCTGCAGGACCTCCATGGTGACGAAGGTCTCCCCCTTGGCGGCGGCGGTGGCGAAGCGGCGCATCGGCACCACCCCGGCGGCGAGGTGGAAGGCCTCCTCGCGCAGCATCTGGGGCATGCTCTCGGCCATCGGCTGGTAGGCCGAGATCTTCTGCATCTGGAGCTGGTACTTGCCGACCCGGTCGATCAGGGCGCAGAAGACGACGTTGTCGACGAAGGAGTCGAAGTCGATGTTGAAGGCGCCCAGCACGTGGGAGCCGGTGTTCATGGAGAGGATGTCGTCGATGACGTCCGAGGTGGAGTCCTTGGAGACCGAGCTCCAGTCGTCCTCGGCGAGCAGGTGGAGCATCTGGTAGCCGTGGCGGAGCTCCTCGGCCATCATGCGGAGGATCCAGAACTGCTCCTCCTCTTCCTGGGCGCGGGCGAGCGTGAGGCGGTGCTGCTGGATGGAGCCGAACTCGGTGGAGGCCTGGGCGCGGATAGCGCCGAAGAGGTGGTGGGCCGACTCTTCCGGCAGCTCGGAGGCCTTCTTCGCCTTCGGCTTCCCCTTCATGTCGCCGCACTCGACCTCGGCGCACATCCCCATCTCGCGGTAGGCGCAGAGCTGGAAGGTCTGGTCGTTGGGGAAGTGCTTGTCCCAGTTCTCGATCAGGAAGTCGTAATCCGGCAGGAAGACGTCCTTCCAGCGCAGGACGGCCTCGTGGTATTTCTTCGGCAGGGTGGTGGTCTTCACGCTCATCCCGATGTCTCTCCTCGCCCTATCTATCCGCCTTTATAGGCCGCCTTTACAGGGTCTTCACGAACGGCCGCATCGTCGATGGCTCGAACCCCAGCGCGGTGAAGAAGCTGCGGATGTCCCCCTGCTTCTCCTCGTCCACCAGGGTGCGCACGCTGTGGGCGCCCCGCTGGCGGAAGTGCTCCAGGATGGCCTCGGCGAGGTGGCGGCCGATCGCCTTGCCCCGGTAGGCCGGATCGACCCCCAGGACCTCGATCCAGCCGGTCGGCTCCTCGAGGCCGAACTCGCCGGAGCGCACCTCGCCCAGCATGAACCCCGCGACCTTGCCGTCGATCTCGGCCACGACGGACGATTCGGGGTCCCGCCGTAAGTAGTAACCGATCTGGCGCTCCCAAACTTCCGGCCGGTACCGGCCGCTGATCTTCTCGTCGATGGCGACGATGTCGCTGATGTCCAGCTCGTCGAGCGGACGGATGCGGACCCCGGGCGTGGTTTCAGTCATGTCTTGGATTTGGGAAAGGACGGCACCTTGTGATGCCCGTCACAAGGCGGCATTCTAGCGGGTCGGGGGGGCGGGCGCAAAGGGGTGCTGCGGGGCTCCTGAGCGCCGCCCGCCCGGGCATGAATGCCCGGGCTACGATTCAACCGAAAAGCCGGGTGAACCCGGCTCCTGGAGGAGCGGCTCTGACTTCGGAGCCGGCTTCAGCCGGCTTTTCGTTTTCCCTGTAGCCCGGGCATTCATGCCCGGGCGGGACCGGCGAAAGCCCCCTTGCTCCTCTCACGGCACGTCGTAGGTATCCACCTTCTTTCCCTGCAGATACTTGTCCATCCAGGCCACGATGTGGCGCAGGCGCTCGACGCGGTGCCAGGGCTGGCCGGAGCGGGAGAGCTCGTGGCTCTCGCCGGGGAAGCGCACCATCACCACCGGCTTGTGGAGGTACTTGAGGGCGCGGAACATCTGCTCGCCGCCCGAGGTGGGGGGCGTGCGGTAGTCGGCCTCCCCCTCGATCAGCATGAGCGGCGTGGTGACGTTCTTCACGTAGGTGATCGGCGAGCGGCGGGCGTAGTCCTGCGGGTCCTCCCAGGGGGCGCCGCGGAACCAGGTCGGGCGGAAGAGGGTGAAGTCCGCCGTGTACCAGAAGGCCGACCAGTCGGAGATCGAGCGCTGGGCGGCCGCGGCGGCGAAACGGTGGTCCTGGGTGACGATCCAGTTGGTCAGGATGCCGCCGCCGCTCCCGCCGGTCACCCCCAGGCGCTTGGGATCGGCGATCCCCCGCTTGACCATCTCGTCCACGCCGGCCAGGAGGTCCTTGGCGTCGTCGCCCGGGAAGTTGTACTGGATGATGTTGCCGAACCGCTGGCCGTAGGTCGAGCTCCCCCGGGGGTTCGGATAGAGCACCACGTACCCCTTGGCGGCCATCCACTGCATCTCGTGGAAGAAGGTGTAGCCGTAGGCCGAGTGGGGCCCGCCGTGGATGTTGAGGATCAGCGGGTACTTCTTCCCCGCCTCATAGGTCGGCGGCTTCTGCACGAAGGCATGGATCTCCTCCCCGTCGAAGCTCTTGTAGGTGATCTCCTCGGGCGCCGTGAGATCGAGCTGGTCGAAGAGCTCCTGATTGGGATGGGCGATCGGGGTCAGGCGGCCGGTGGCGGTGTCGAGCGAGTAGAGGTCGCCGAGCACCGTGGGGGTCGAGATCACCAGGGCCAGGCGCGAGCCGTCCGGAGTGGCGGAGTAGGTGACGATCTCGTGGTCCCCTTTCGTGAGGGGGGTGGCCGCGCCGGTCTGGGCGTCGAAACGGACCAGGTTGCTCCGGCCGCGCTCCGCCACCACGGTGATGAGGGAGCGGCCGTCGCCGGTCCAGACGACCGGCTGGGGATCGTCGCCGCGGGGGGCGTGCTGGTCGGACCCGAGCCCCTCGTTGGGGTCCGCGTCGAGATTCGCCGTCAGGCTCCGCGGGTGAGGATCCGCCGCGACGTCCAGCACGAAGAGGTCCGGCTGGTTGTAGGAGCGGTCCGGCTTGACGTTGGCGGTCCCGGCGCCGCCGATCCTCCGGCCGTCGGGTGAGAGCGCGGTTTCCTGGAAGCCGCCGTCGAAGCCGAGGACGTGGCGGCTCTCCCCGCCGCCGGCCGGCACGGCGTAGAGGTCGGCGTGGGGCTCCGAGTAGTAGGGCTCCTTGTCGTGCTGGGAGCCGTAGTAGAGGGTCGAGCCGTCGGGCGACCAGAACGCGGCGCCTTCCCGGAATTCCCCCGTGGTGAGCTGCTTCGGCTCCGGAGGAGTGGTGAAGCCGCCCGAGGGGACCGCCACGGCCCAGATGTGGGCCGGACGGGCGGTGTCGTCATAGCCGCTGCCGTTCATGCGGTACCGCGCCTGGGTGATCACCCGCACGTCGCTCTCATGCTCCTCCTCGGCCTTCTTCTCGTCCCCCTTCCCCCCTTCCGGGGGCTTGCCCTTCGCCCGCCACTTCCTGACCTCCTTCTCGTTCATCGTGCTCGCGAAGGCGATCGTCCGGCTGTCCGGGGACCAGAGCGGATTGCCGGCCCCCTGCGGCAGATCGGTCAGGGCCACCGCCTCGCCCCCCTGCGTGGACATCAGGTAGATCTGGGGCGGCTGCCCCTTGCCGTCCTTCTGGACCGCGCGGACGAAGGCGAGCCGCTTGCCGTCCGGCGACCAGCGGGGGGAGGAGTCGGCCGGACCGCTGGTGAAGGGGCGCGGCGGCTCACTGCCGTCCGTGGGCACGATCCAGAGGGAGGTGTCGTAGCCGTCTTTCTTCTCGTTGACGGTCACGCGGACATAGACCACCTGCCGGCCGTCCGGCGAGATCCGCGGATCGGCGGTCCAGACGAATTTGAAGAGGTCGGTCTCGGTGATGGGCCGCCTGGCGGCGGAGGCGATCTGAGAGGCCGTGAGGAGAAGGGCGGCGACGAGGGCCGCCGCGGCGCGCGGGCCGCGGAGACTGCGGAGAATGGACTGCATCAATGGGCTCCTCCAGGGTTGGACACAACCCTATTCTTACCGAATCCGGAGCCGGAAGTGGCCCCTCCCTCTCGATCATTGAAGAGGGAGGGGCCACCCAGGGAGGGAAGATCAGACCGGGCAGGAGGGGTGGACGGCACACCAGTGGAGGACACCGTCACAACTGGCGTAGCAGTTGTTGACGGAGAAGCAGTCGCTGGTGCCGGAGCAGGACACCCGGGAGCCGTTCGAGCAGGTCACCGTGGTGGAGCAGCCCGTGGGGCAGGTGGGGCAGCTGAGCGTCCCCGTGTCCGTGCCGGTGCAATACCCCTGTTGGCCGGCGGAGCAGTTGGAATCGACCGCGCTGGAGGAGGTCCCGGTGCAGGTCCGCGTCGTGTTGTCCCAGCAGTGGGCGATGGAGGACGACTTGACGTTGAGCCGGTGCCCCCGGGCCGCGACGTCCTGTGCCTGCGGCTGGGCCGCGACCGGAGGCGCGGGCGCGAAGATCGCGGCCCAGGCCGCCGCCGCGGAATCCTCCGGGGAGGCCGCGTGGGCGGGAAGAGAACAGACTGCCAGAATCAGAAGCGCCGATCCGAAAACCAGTCCTTTTTTCATATCCTATCCTCCATAGAAGGCAAGATAAGATACTTCAAAATTTCAATGAAAAGAAGAGGCTGTTTATCGCCGCAACACCACGCACACGCTGGTGAACCGCGCCACCGTCCTCCCCTCCCCGTCCACGATCTCGGCCTCGGCGTGGCCGACGCTCCTCCCCTTGTGGACGATGCGGGCGGTGGCGGTCAGCTTCCCTTCCCGGACGGCCCGGAGATAACTGGCGGAGAGTTGGGCCGTGGTGAATCCCTCCCCCTCCTCCAGGGTGGCGGCCATGGCGGTCCCCATCGCGAGGTCGGCGAGATCGCAGAGGATGCCGCCGTGGAGGGTCCCCATCGGGTTGTGGTGCTGGGGGCCGGCGTCCATCTCCATGCGCACGACGCCGTCCTGGAAGCCGGTCAGGCGGAGGCCGACCAGGGTGCCCACGCGCGCGCCCTCGACGCGCCCCGCGAGCCAGTCCTCGATGTGCTTCTGGTAGGCGGTCATGGACGCCTCCCCTACTTCTTCAACCCGATCTCCCGCAGCCGCTGCTCCAGGAACTGCCCCGCGGTGATCGGCGGGTACTTGGGCGGCTGGTCCGCGCAGACGAACCGCTCGGGGATCGTCAGGTCGCACGACGAGTAGGGGTGGACGAAGAAGGGCATCGAGTAGCGGTCGCGGGCCGCATTCTCGGCCGGGTTGACCACCCGGTGGGTGGTGGCGGGGATGACCTCGTTGGTGAAGCGGGAGAGCATGTCTCCGGCGTCGACCACGATCTGGCCGGGGCCGGTCTCGACCGCCATCCACTCGCCCTCGCGGGTGAGGATCTCCAGCCCCGAGTCGGTCGCCTCGCAGAGGAGGGTGATCAGGTTGATGTCCTCGTGGGCGGCGGCCCGCACGGCCGGGGCATACTCCGGCTTGACCGGCGGGTAGTGGAGGATGCGCAGGATGCTGTTCCCCACGTCCATCATCGAGGAGAAGGAGTCGCGGGGCATCTCGAAGTACTCGGCCAGGGCCCGCAGCAGGTTCTCGGCCACCCGCTCCAGGCTGCTGTAGAGCCGCAGGGTCGGCTCCTGGATCTCCGGGATCTCCGCCGGCCAGACGTTGGCCGGATACTCGTTCCGGAAGGGGTGCCCCTCCGGCGGCTCCTGGCCCACGTGCCAGAACTCCTTGAGGTCAGGCAGCGGGTTGTCCTTGGCGTGCTCGACTCCGAACGGCGTATACCCCCGGGCTCCCCCCTCGACGCCGGCGTACTTCCGCTTGACCTCGTCGGGCAGCTCGAAGAAGCGCTTCCAGAGATCGTAGGTGCCGCGGATCAGCGAGGAGTCGATGCCGTGCCCCTCGACGTTGAGGAAGCCGAACTCCTGAAGCCCCTCGCCCAGCGTCTCGATCAGCCGCGACCGGGACGCCGCGCCGCCCGAGGTGTAGTCGTTCAAATCCACCGTGGGAATGTTCTTCACTGCGGTCATGGGGACCTCCCTCCTGTTTTCGCGCGGAGTCTATCTCAGCAGGATAAGGCGCGCACGGCCAGGGCGAGATCGGTCCGCAGTGGTGGCAGGAGGAGGCTCAAGGGGCCTCCCCCGGGATGAGAGACCTCGAAACAGCCCAGACACTTCCCGTCGACGGTGTCCCAGGGGGTGACGCGATAGCGGCCGGCGGCCAGGCCGGGGATCTTCAGGGTGACCGAAATGGGCTCGGCGTCCCGGCGCACCCTCCCCTTGCGGTCCAGACGGTCGGTGCGCAGCACCCAGACGACCGCCTGGGCCGCGTCGCCGCAGGCGAATCCCACGCAGCCGCTCCCCTCGATCTCCAGCTCCTGACTGAGGCTCCGCCGCCGGAAGCGGGTCCAGTCGATCAGGGGGAGGAAGCCGGCGAGGGCTTTCTGGGCCTCGCGCATCCCGGGAGTGAGCTGGTGGGGATGCCGGTTGGGCCAGCGCATCCCCCCGCCCGCGCCGCCGGAGGCGAGGTGGGCCCACTGGATGTGGCGGAAGTACTCGTCGTCGAACGCCTCGGGGAGGGTCCGACGATGGTCCTTGAAGGTGTGGATCGGTCCGTGCTCGCTGTCGAGGAACGGGCGGTCCGCGGGCACCTTCTCCAGCGCCTCCCGCATCAGCCGCCCCACGGCGAGGGCCGCGTCGACCGTGTTCCGGGGGTGGTCGATCGTCCCCTCCTCGTAGAGATGAAGGCTGTGGAAGTCGAGCGCCGGGTGGGAGAGGATCGGCTCCTCCGCCCCCGGGTGCTCCAGGAGCAGCGGCCCGAAGATGGAGACCGTCTGCGGATGGGAGCGGCCGTAGAGCTCCTCCTCGCGCCGTCGCACCGTCTCGCTGAGGTCCTGGATGAGCCCGGCGAAGCAGCCGGGGTCGCCGCCGCCATAGGCCGGATGGAGCTCGTTCCAGAGGTCCCAGGCGAAGAGGGCGCCGCTGCCGCCCCAGCGCTCGGTGGCGAAGAGCAGCCGCCGCCGGATGAAGGCGCGGGTCTCGGGGCAGGTGAGCAGCTCCCGCCGGCTCCGGCACGGGCCCCCGTTGGCCTTGTTGTAAGGATGGGACCGCCACTTCTTCCACATCCAGAAGGTGTCGAACGGCGTCAGCAGGACCCGCAGGCCGTACCGCTCACAGAGCCCGAAGAGGTCGTCCCAGAGCCGCACCAGGACCGGGTTGAACGTGCCCGCCGGCCGCTCGAAGTATCGATACCGCCCCTGGGCGTACTCCATCATCAGCCGCAGGCAGGTGACCCCATGGGCCGCGAGGTTGGCGAGATAGCCCTCGACGCTCGCCAGATCCCGGCGGCGGAACAGCCCTTCGAGATCCGGCCAGGTGATGGCGTCGTTCTGCCCGACCGGCGTCCAGCTCGCGCCGGTCCCGGTCTGGAAATAGGGGGCGTGGGGGGAGGTGGTGATCCAGGGGAGGGTACGGCTGTGAGTCATACGGCTTGATCGCTCCACGAACGGCGGGAGCAGGTACTCTGGATAGCAAAGGGCGGGCCAGGAGGGTACGGGAAGGCGGGAGATGTCGTGGATGCCGTTTCGTTTTTTGGTTATTTTGCCCCGCCAGGGGCAAAAACGCCCCCCTGGCACACCCCATGCTAACCTCCCCCACCGACGGGCCGGGACCGGGAGGGAGCCATGCTGCGGCGCATTCTCAATCGAAATCAGGACGAGCTGCTGGCGGAAAACCGCCGGCTGGTGGCCGATCTGCAGCAGGCCCTCTCGCGGTTCGACGCCGCGGCCGAGGATCAGGCCACCCTCAAACGGTCGGCCCTTCAGCTCGACGAGCTCTTCCTGCTCGTGGTAGCCGGCGAGTTCAACGCCGGCAAGAGCGCGTTCATCAACGCCCTCCTGGGGAGCAAGATCCTGGAGGAGGGGGTCACCCCCACCACCACCCACGTCCACATCCTCAAGCACGGGGGCGCCGTCTCCAGCACCCCCGTCGAGACGGCCCTCGACGTGATCACCGCCCCGGTCGAGCTCCTCCAGGACATCAACATCGTCGACACCCCGGGCACCAATGCCATCCACCGCGAGCACGAGGCGATCACCCGCGAATTCGTCCCCCGGTCGGACCTGGTCCTCTTCGTGACCTCCGCCGACCGCCCGTTCACCGAGAGCGAGCGCGCCTTCCTCCAGGGGATCCGCGACTGGGGGAAGAAGACGGTGATCGTGGTCAACAAGATCGACATCCTGGAGACCCCCGAGGACATCGACCGCGTGCTCGCCTTCGTGGCCGAGAGCGCCAGGACCCTCCTCGGCTTCACCCCGGAGATCTTCCCGGTGGCGGCCCGCCTCGCCCTGCGGGGCAAGACGGGCAACGACCCCGCCCTCCTCGCCCAGAGCCGCTTCGAGCCCCTGGAGCGCTACATCGTCGACACCCTCGACGAGAAGGAGCGGGTGCGCCTGAAGCTGATGAACCCCCTGGGGGTCGCCGAGCACCTCTCCAAGCGCTACCTGGAGGTGACCGACGGCCGGCTCGGCCTGCTCAAGGAGGACTTCGCGGCCATCGAGGACATCGAGCGCCAGATGAGCCTTTTCAAGGAGGACATGCAGCGGGAGTTCCGCTTCCGCCTCGCCGATGTCGACAACGTCCTCCATGAATTCGAGAACCGGGGGATGAATTTCTTCGACGAAACCATGCGCCTGGCCCGGGTGGTCGACCTGATGAACCGGTCGAAGATGAAGGCCGACTTCGAGCGGGTGGTGGTGGCCGACCTGCCGCAGCGGATCGAGAAAAGGGTGGCCGAGATCATCGACTGGCTGGTCAGCTCGGAGCTGCGGCAGTGGCAGGCGGTGACCGAGCACCTGGCCCTGCGGCGCCAGCAGCACGCGGACCGCATCGTGGGGCAGGTGGGGCGCAGCTTCGACTACGACCGCTCGCGCCTGCTCGACAGCGTGGGGCGCACGGCCCAGCGGTCGGTCGAGACCTTCGACCGGGAGCGGGAGGGGACCCGTCTCGCCGACTCGGTCAAGATGGCGGTGGCCACCACGGCCATCACCGAGGTGGGAGCGATCGGCCTCGGGGTCCTCCTCACCCACCTCGCGGTCACCGCGGCGGCGGACTTCACGGGCATCCTCGCCGCCGGCACCCTGGCCGTGCTGGGCCTCTTCATCATCCCCAACCGGCGCCACGACGCCAAGAAGGA
>JAICSG010000453.1 GCA_025937035.1 Thermoanaerobaculia bacterium
CGGCCGGGAGGGGACATCTCCGGCTCCGACTGGACCTTGCCGCGGTTCCGCGGGCGGGCCCGCTCGGCGGGCTGAGTCTGATCGGCCGGGGGCTGGACGGCCCGCGGCTGGCGTCCGGGGCGCGGAGCCGGCGCCGGCTGGACCGCCGCGCCGCTCGTCTCGGGGGCCGCCGCCCTGCGGCCAGGGTGATTGGGGTGACTCCGCTGGAACTGCGTGGCGTCCACCACCGCCCTCCGGGCGGCCTGCCGTTGCGGAGGCGGCGGGACGTTGGCCCGCTGCACCTGCGGCCGGAAGATCGTCACCTGGTTGCCCTGTATCCGCGCTTCCCTGGCGGACCTGGCGTCGGCGAGCTGGTAGCGCTGCACCGGGCGGCCGACGAACCGCTGGACCTGCTCGACCGGCACGCCGTCGTTGTAGATGCGGCCGCCGGATTGGCGGTAGCGGGTGAAGTTGCGGGTCCGGCCCCAGAAGCCGCGTACCCGCGTCTCCGGCACGACGTAGGTGGTGATCCGCGGCGCCAGGAAGTAGCGCTCGGGTACGAAGACGTAGGTCTCCGGGGCGAGCGACACCGAGAGGACGCCGCCGAAATTGAGCGTCACGGACGGCGGCAGGGGGGCCCAGCCGATGTAGTCGTCCCCCTCCTGCCAGGAGACCCAGGCCGGACCCCACTCGTCGCCCGGAACCCAGACCCAGCCGAGCTCCGGATCGTCGTACCAGCGGCCATAGTGGTAGGTCGCCCAGCCGTAGGGCTCGTCCGAGACCCAGGTCCATCCCAGGTCGGTCCACACCCAGTGGCCGTCCTGATAGGGGCGCCAGCTCGTGGAGACCGCGCGGGGCGCCCAGACCCAGCCGTAGCTGGGCCGCTCGATCCAGTTGCCGTAGGAGGCGAGGTCGTCGTAGAAGAAACCGATGTCCACCGAGGCCCGTCCCGACGGGCCGATGTGGATGCCCGCCGAGACCGAGGTCTGGGCGAGGGCGGCTCCGGCGAGGCCGCTCAGGAGCAGGGCCAGGAACGCGATGCGGAGGGTTCTCATGGGTCCACCTCTGGCTTTTGAGTAAGAAGCTGGGCTGCGCTCGACTTCAATCTGAATGCAGCAAGAAGCGAGCCATTGGCCTCTCGTTGCCAACCCTCCGGGGGCGCGATAGCATCGCCCGGCCCTTCCTGAGGGCGAGAGGAGAGAACCGTGGACTTTTCCCTGAACGACGAGCAGCGCGCCATCCAGGAGACCGCGCGGGAGTTCGCCCGCCGCGAGGTCGATCCGATCGTCGAGGAGATCGACGAGAGCCAGAAGTACCCCCGCGAGGTGATGCGGAAGGCGGGGGAGCTCGGCTTCCTGGGCATCATCTTCCCCGAGGAGTACGGCGGCGCGGGGCTCGGCTATATCGAATACGTGATCGTCGTCACCGAGCTGTCGCGGGTGGACCCGTCGGTGGGCATCAGCGTGGCGGCCCACAACTCGCTCTGCTCGAACCACATCTACAAGTTCGGCAACGAGGAGCAGCGGCGGCGCTGGCTGGTGCCGCTGGCCAAGGGCGAGAAGATCGGCGCCTGGAGCCTCACCGAGCCCAACGCCGGCTCGGACGCGGCCGGCACCCGCACCCGCGCCGAGAAGGTGGACGGCGGCTGGATCCTCAACGGCTCGAAGACCTTCACCACCCACGGCAGCGTGGGGGACATCTGCGTGGTCTTCGCGGTGACCGATCCCACGGGCAAGCGGGGGCACAACATCTCGGCCTTCGTGCTCGACAAGGGCATGGAAGGCTTCCGCCCGGGCAAGAAGGAGAACAAGCTCGGCATTCGCGCCTCGGACACCGCCGAGGTGGTGATGGAGAATTGCTTCGTTTCCGAGGACCGATTGCTGGGTAAGGAGGGGGAGGGGTTCGTCCAGGCCCTCCAGATCCTCGACGGCGGCCGCATCTCGATCGCGGCGCTGGGGCTCGGCACGGCGATCGGCGCCTTCGACACGGCGCTCGCCTATTCCAAGGAGCGCGAGCAGTTCGGCAAGCCGATCGCCGAGTTCCAGGCGGTGCAGTTCGCCCTCGCCGAGATGGCCACCCGCATCGCCGCCGCCCAGGCGCTGACCTTCGCCGCGGCCGAGGCGGCGGACCGCGGAGCCAAGTTCTCGCACCTGGCCTCCGAGGCCAAGCTCTACACCGGCGAGGCCGCCGTCTTCTGCTCCGAGCGCGGCGTGCAGATCCACGGCGGCTACGGCTTCATCAAGGACTACCGGGCCGAGAAGTACTACCGCGACGCCAAGATCTGCACCATCGGCGAGGGCACCAGCGAGATCCAGCGGCTGGTGATCGCGCGGCAATTGCTGAAGGGCCGATGATGAGGCCTCGCCCCCGCCCGGGCATCAATGCCCGGGCTACGAGAGAACCGAAAAGCCGGCTGGAGCCGGCTCCCAAGACATCCTGGGATCTCTCCGGGAGCCGGGTTTACCCGGCTTTTCGTTTGCGGCGTAGCCCGGGGATTGATCCCCGGGCGGCGGAGGCCAACTATGCAGGTTAGACGGGGCACAGGCCTCGACGACCTCGTCCCGCGCGTGCTCCAGCGCAATTCGCGCGCTCTCGGGCGGGCGATCTCGATCCTGGAGGACGGCGGGACGGGGCAGCGGGAGCTGATCCGGCGCGTCTACGGCGAGACGGGGAAGGCGCGGGTGATCGGCATCACCGGCCCTCCCGGCGCCGGCAAGAGCACCCTCGTGGACCGCCTCGCCCGCCACCTCCGCCAGCGCGAGGAGACGGTCGGCATCCTGGCCGTCGATCCCACCAGCCCGTTCACCGGCGGCGCCCTCCTGGGCGACCGCATCCGCATGTCCTCCCTCTATACCGACCCCGGCGTCTTCATCCGCTCGATGGCCACCCGCGGCGCCATGGGCGGCCTCGCCCGCGCCTCCCGCGACGCGGTCGACCTGCTGGACGCCGCCGGCTTCGACTGGGTGCTCGTCGAGACGGTGGGGGTCGGGCAGGACGAGGTGGACGTGGTCCGCACGGTGGACACGGTCGTGGTGGTGACCGTCCCCGGCCTGGGGGACGACATTCAGGCGATCAAGGCGGGCATCCTGGAGATCGCCGACGTCTTCGTGGTCAACAAGGCCGATCGGGATGGAGTGGAGAAGACGGCCAAGGACCTCCAGATGATGCTGTCGATCGGCGAGCACGGCGACTGGCTGCCGCCGATCCTCAGGACCGTGGCGGCCCGCGACGAGGGGGTGGACAAGCTCCTCTCCGAGATCGGGCGGCACCGGGACTACATGCAGACCAGCGGCGAGATCGACCGCCGCCGCCGTTCCCATCTGCGGCTGCGGGTGGAAACGATCCTCAAGGAGCGCGTGGTGGCCGCCGCCGACCGCGTGCTGGGAGTCGACCGCGAGGTCGAGCGCGGGCACGAGCGGAAGGTCGATCCCTATCGAGTCGCCGACCGCCTGTTCGCCGGGGTCCTGGAGGACGCCCGGGAGGAGGCCCGCGAGGAGATCGAGCTGGAGGCTGAAGATGGTCCGGCGGGTCCGACCGAGGAGAGGATGGCCTGATTTGGAGGGAAGATGATCGGCAGGATCGACCACGTGGGGATCGCGGTGCGCTCGATCGACGAGGCCAAGGGGATCTACGAGGCCATGGGGCTCCACGTCGAGGCGATCGAGGAGGTGCCGTACGATGGGGTGCGCGTGGCGCTGATCCCGTGCGGCGAGTCGCGCATCGAGCTGCTGGAGCCGATGGCGGAGGACTCGCCCGTCGCCAAGTTCCTGAGCAAGAGGGGCCCCGGTATTCACCACATCTGCCTCAGGAGCGACGACCTCCGGGCCGACGACGCGCGGCTGCGCGAGGCGGGCTATCAGGTGATCCGCCCCGAGCCCACTCGCGGGGCCGACGGCTGCTGGGTGCAGTTCGTCCATCCGAAGAGCGCCGGCGGGGTGCTGCTGGAGCTGTCGGAGAAGGACCCCGAAGGTGGGGAGAGCGGATGACATGATCCGTCCCGGCTCGCTGGTTATCGTCCATCTGGTCAATCCGACCGAGAAATTCTGGGGGATTCTCCAGGAGCTCGGAGTGGCGGGGGTGATGCTGCGCGGCATCAACGTCTCCAGCTTCGATGACTGGATGGCCCAGGCGGTGCGCAAGGGGGATCAGACCCTGGGCCTCTCGACGATGTTCGTCCCCCTCTTCCGCGTCGAGAGGGTCTTCCTCGACGAGGCCGTCGGCGAGGTGGAGAGCTACCGCCAGCGGTTCCAGAAGCGGGTGGGAATGGACGTGGAGAGGTATCTGGGGCTCCATCCGGAGGAGGGAGAGGAGGAGGCGGAGGTGCCGTCGTAGCGGGATGGCCCCCCGCCCTCCTTCCCGCCTAGAACTGCACGTTCTTCACAAAAAACGCCGTCACATCCACCTTCTTCGAGACCAGGTCGGTCGCCATCTCGGGGGTGAG
>JAICSG010001091.1 GCA_025937035.1 Thermoanaerobaculia bacterium
ACTCCTCCAGCACGCGCTGTCGTTCGGCTGGGGGGAGCAGCGGCAGGGTGGCCAGGGGCGCGGCGGGCTGCGCGACGATGCCCTGCAAGAGCGTCTGATACTGCTCCATCAGGCGGACGATCGTCGCCTCGTCAAACAGGTCCGTGGCGTGCTCCACGATGCCCGCCAACCCACCGTCCTGCTCCGCGAGATTGATCGTGAGATCGAACTTGGCCGTCGTTCCCGGGATGCTCACCGGCCGCAGGCGCAGGGGGTCGACCTCCACGCTTTCGACGGGAGCGTTCTGGAGGACCAGCACCACCTGGAACAGCGGTGTGTAGGCCAGGTTGCGCTCGGGGGCGAGCTCCTCGACCAGCTTCTCGAACGGCACGTCCTGGTGCAGCCAGGCGGCCAGAGAGGTCTCCCGCACCTGGGCCAGCAGCCCGCGGAAGGTGGGATTGCCCGAGAGATCCCCCCGCAGGACCAGGGTATTGACGAAGAATCCGATCAGCCCCTCGGTCTCCACCCGGTTGCGGCCGGCCACGGGGGAGCCCACGGCGAGGTCGTCCTGGCCGCTGATCCGCGCCAGCAGGGTTTGGAAGCCCGCCAGCAGCACCATGAACAGAGTCGCGCCCTCGCTCCGGGCCAGCGATTCCAGTCTCCGGGTGAGATCGGCGGGCAGCCGCGCCGGCCGGGTGGCTCCGCGGGAGCTCCGCACGGCGGGCCGCGGATGGTCGGTGGGCAGCTCCAGCAGCGGTGGCAGGCCGGCGAGCTGTCCGCGCCACCAGCCGATCTTGTCCTCCAGGACCTCGCCGCGCAGCCAGGAGCGCTGCCAGACGGCGAAGTCCGCGTACTGCACCGGCAGGGCGGGCAGGGGGGAAGGCCGGCCGGCGGCGAAGGCCGCATAGAGCGCCGCCACCTCGCGCACCAGGAGCCCCAGGGACCAGCCGTCGCTGGCGATGTGGTGCATCGTCAGCACGACGAGGTGGTCCTGGCTCCCCAGACGCAGCAGCAGGCCGCGCAGCAGCGGACCGCGGGTGAGATCGAACGGCCGGCCGGCCTCTTCCGCGGCCAGGGCCAGAGCTTTTCTTTCATTCTCCGGGCGCCCTGAGAGATCCACCATGGGGAGCGGGAAAGGCCCGGCCGGCAGGATCACCTGGACGGGCGCGCCCTGCGGAGCGGCGAAGACGGTGCGCAGCGCCTCGTGGCGGCGCACCACCTCGCTCAAGGCACGGGCCAGCACCGCGGCGTCCAGCGGTCCCTCGACGCGGAGCGCCGCCGGAACGTTGTACAGCGGGCTGCCCGGCTCCAGCTGGTCGATCAGCCAGAGCCGCTGCTGGGCGAACGAGAGCGGCAGGGCCCCATCCCGCGGCACCGGGACCAGAGGCGGAGCGGAGGCCCGGGTCGCCGTCTCGACCCGGGCGGCGAGGTCCGCCAGCACCGGGGCCACGAAGAGATCGCGCAGCGGCATCTCGACCCCGAAGGCCTCGCGCAGGCGGGACATCACCCGCGTGGCCAGCAGGGAGTGGCCGCCCAGGTCGAAGAAGTGGTCGGCCGCTCCGACCCGTTCGAGCCCCAGCACCTCGGCCCAGATGCCGGCGAGGGTCTTCTCGACCGGCGTGCGCGGCGCCACGTAGCTCTCTTCGAAGGTCTGCTCTGGAGCGGGCAGGGCCTTGCGGTCCACCTTGCCATTGACCGTGAGAGGGAAGGCGTCGAGCTTCCCGAAGGCGGCCGGCACCATGTAGTCGGGCAGCCGCTCGCGCAGCGACTGGCGCAGCTCCGAGACCTCCACCTCCCCCACCACATAGGTCACCAGACGCCGGTCTGATCCATCCTCGCGCACGATCGCGACCGCCTGCCGGGCTCCGGCCTGCGTCAGCGCCGCCTCGATCTC
>JAICSG010000242.1 GCA_025937035.1 Thermoanaerobaculia bacterium
ACCACCAGGATCACGATGTCGGTGATCTTGGCGCCGCGGGCGCGCATCATGGTGAACGCCTCGTGGCCGGGGGTGTCGACGAAGACGATCTGCCGGTTGTTCACCTCGACGTGGTAGGCGCCGATGTGCTGGGTGATGCCGCCGAACTCGGCCTCGGTCAGCTTCGACTGCCGGATGGCGTCGAGCAGCGAGGTCTTGCCGTGGTCGACGTGGCCCATGATGGTGACCACCGGAGCGCGGGAGACCTTCCGGGTCTCGGCGTCCTGCTGTCCGGAGCTCCCGCCCGCCATCTCGGCCTGGAGCTGCACCTCCTCCTCGAAGGAGACGACCATGGTCTCGACGCCGAGATCGCGCGCCAGGTCCTGCGCCAGCTCGGGGTCCAGCACCTGGTTGATGTTGGCCATGATGCCGCGCTTGAAGAGGGAGCCCATCAGGTCGCGCACGCGCACCCCGAGCTTCTCGGCGAACTCGCGCAGGGTCATCCCCTCGCTGATCATCACCGGACCCGCGGGCTTGTCCTTCTTGAAGGTGAGGACCTTGCCGCTCTCCGCCTCATCCTTCCGGAGCTCGGTGCGGCGGCGGCGCCGGCCGCTCATCGAGGCGAGATCCTCTTCCTCGAGATCCTCGAGAGCCCCCTTGAAGCTGGTCAGATCCTCCTCGACTCCGGCGCGCGGACCGGGCTTCTTGGTGCCCTTCTTCTTCTTGTCGCGCTCGATCTGCTCCTGCATCCGCTCGGCGGCGCGCCGCTTCTGCTCCTCGGTGGAGAGGGCGGGAGCCATCGCCTGGCCGGGCCGCCCGGGCGCCGGGCCTCCGGGGCGCTGCGGGCCCCCCGGTCCCGGACGGCCAGGCTGCTGCTGCATGCCGGGACGGGCGCCGGGGCCGCCGGAATATCCCTGGCGCGGCGGACCGGACGGGCCACCGGGCCGGCCGCCGGGACCCGCGCCGGGCCGGCTGTCGGGACGGCCCGCGGGGGCGCCACCGGGCCGGCCGCCCGACGGAGAAGGGCCGGTGGGACGGGCCGAAGCGGGGGAGGGACCGGCCGCCGGCCGCGAGGGCGGCGGCGGGGGAGTCTCGCGCATCTGGGGCGCCGGAGCGGGCGGCGGCGCCTGGATCTCGGTGACATGGGCGGGCGGCGCCTCGACCACCGGAGCGGCGACGGCTCCGCCGGCGGCGCTCGCCACGGCCTCCGGCTGGACAGCCTCCACGGCGGACGCGGGCAGCGCCTCGGCCACGGCCGGCGCCGCCTCCACGGCCACCGGCGCGGGGCGCTCGGTCACCGGCAGGTTCTGGATGCGCGGCTCCACCTTCTGGATCAGCGTGCGCGGACGCCGTGAGCCCAGCGGGTTCGCCGGAGGACGGCGGGCCGTCGAGGGAGGCGGCGGCGCGGCGGCCATGCGCCGGCGGTCTGGAGCGCCGGCTCCCGCCGTCTCGTCGCGCAGGATCACCTCCCGGGGGTGGGGAAGCTTCTTGCCCTGGAGGATCGCCTGAATGATGTCGGTGTCGATCTGCGCGTCATCCCCTTCGACCCGCGCACCGATGGACTTCAGCTTGAAGACGAGGTCCTGGTTGGAGATCCCCATCATCTTCGCGAGGTCCTGGACTCGAATCTTTCCCATATATTCTCGTGACTCCTCTAAACCTCTAGATAAGCGGACCGTCCCTCTCCGGGGATGTTAGGGCTCCTTCTCCTCGGAGCTGACCTCTTCCGTCTCCTCCGCCGGCTCGCCGCCGCCGAGCAGGGCCGAGGCCGCGGCCACGCTGCTGCTGCGCTGCTGCTCGCTCTCCGCGAAGGCACGGCTGAGGGCCGCCATGAAGTCCTCGTCTCCCATCGAGGCCCCGGCCGCGGGCGCCGCCTCGGGGGCCCGGAAGGGGCCGATGTCCAGGTTGGCCATCCGCTCCTCCCGCTGCTGCTTCGCCCAGCCGATCAGGCTCTCGGCCTGATCGCGGTCGAAGTCCTCGATCTCCAGCGCCAGCAGGGTCTCCGGCTCGGCCTCGGCCAGGGCCTCGACCTCGCCGTACCCCGCCTCCTGAAGCTGGTCGGCCGCGGCCGGGCTGAGGTCGGGGGCGGAGAGCACGTCCGCCTGCTTCGGCGCCGGGGTCTGGGCCATGGCGGTCTGCAGCATGCGGGCGAGCGCGTCGGCCACCTCGTCCTTGACGTCGCTCTCGCTCTTGATGTCGATGCGCGAGCCGATCAGCTCCGAGGCCAGGCGCACGTTCTGGCCCCGCTTGCCGATCGCCAGCGAGAGCTGCTCGTCCTCGACGATCACGTCGAGGTGCGGCACCTCCCCCTGGTGCGTCACCGACACGCGGGTGATCTTGGCCGGCGCCAGGGCGCTCTGGGCGAAGGTCACCAGGTCGTCGCTGTACTCGATGATGTCGATCTTCTCGCCGCGCAGCTCGCGGATGATCGACTGCACGCGCGACCCCTTCATACCGACGCAGGCGCCGACCGGATCGACGTCGCGCTCGCGGCTGAAGACGGCCACCTTGGCCCGCTCGCCGGGCGCGCGGACCGCGTTCTTGATCACCACCGTGCCGTCGTAGATCTCCGGCACCTCGGTCTCGAAGAGCTTGACCAGCAGGCGCGGATCGGTGCGCGAGAGCACGATCTGCGGCCCCTTGGGCTGCTTGTGGACGTCGACGATGACGGCGCGGATGCGCTCCCCCTGGCTGTAGCGCTCGTGGCGCGCCTGCTCGGAGCGGGGGACCACCGCCTCGGTGCGGCCCAGGTCGACGATGATGTCGCCGCGCTCGAAGCGCTTCACCGTGCCGTTGAGGATCTCCCCCACGCGGTCGATGTACTCGTTGTAGATGTTCTCGCGCTCCGCCTCGCGGACGCGCTGGTAGAGCACCTGCTTGGCGTTCTGGGCGGCGATGCGGCCGAGACCGTCGGTGGAGATCGGCAGGTGGATCTCGTCGCCGATCTCGGCGTTGGCCTTGTGGTCCCGCGCCTCCTCGACCGTCCACTCGGCGAGCGGGTCCTCGACGGTCTCCACCACCTTCTTGACGATGAACGCGTCGAACTTGCCGGTCTCGCGGTCCAGATGGGCGCGCACCGGCTCCTTGATCCGGTGCTGCTTCTTGGCCGCGGAGGCCATCGCGTCCTCGAGAGCGGAGATCCACCGTTCGAGGTCGATGTCCTTCTCGCGCGCGACCTGGCGCAGGATCTCGTTCAAGTTCAGCTCAGCGGTCTGTGCCTGGGGCATGATTCTTTTCCTATCTTTAAAGCGGCTCTACAGCTCGATCTCCAGCCGGGCCAGCTTCACGTTGCTCAGCGGCAGCTCCCGGACCTCGCCGGTCCTGCCGTCCTCCAGCAGCACCCGGGCGCTCTCCTCGGGCTCTCCCTCGGCGCGGCGCAGCCCCTGGAGGCGCGCCACGTCGGTCCTCTTCTTTCCGGTCTCGGGGTCCTCGTAGGTGACCCGCGCGAGGCGGCCAGCGAAGCGCTCGTAGTCCCGCGGCTTGTAGAGCTGCCGGTCGAGACCCGGGGAGGAGACCTCCAGGACGTAGCGTCCGGCGCCGAAGTCCAGCACGTCGAGCAACGCCGACACCTGCCGGGAGACGTGCTCGCAGTCGGCCAGCGTCACCCCTTCGGGCTTGTCCACGAACAGCCTGAGGACGCCCCCCTTGAGCTCGGCGTACACCAGCTCGCAGCCGGCCGCTTGAGCGACAGCTTCGATCTCGGGCGTGATCTCCGCGATACGGCTGGGGGTGGCGGCCATGTTGCTCGTTCTTGGGCTCCTTCCGTGGTCCGGGTCTTTGCGCCCGCCCAACAAAAAAAGTGGGCTCTACGCCCACTTCTTACCGACCGTCACCGGTCAGGGCAAGCTGGCTGCCTCATTATAGAGGAATGGGCACGTCCGTCAAGTTGCGACAGAGCAACACCTTGCCAGCTCCGGGGGTCCTCCGGACCGGTGGGGATCGGACGGGGGCAGCGGGCGAAACCGCGTTCGGTGAGGATAACAGCAGTGGGCGGAGGATTTCTTCCCGGAAGTTGAGCGTCCCCACCGGTTCTCCGTCTCCGCCCAACGATTCGGAAAACCGATGGGCAGGATCACGGAAGCGAAGGGGAGATCCAACGATCGAGAGGGAGCATCCGCCGATCGGGAGGGCGCGCCGGGAAAACGGTTGGGGAGGAACGCCAAAACGGTGGCCAATCCGGGCGTTCCAATCGTGCCAAATTGACGCTCTCGGGGCGGTCCGCTCCCTGCTCTCCCTCGGGAATTTGCCTGGCAAGAAGCTTGCTACGAGAGAGGAGCGAGAAGTGATTTGCGAAAGGAGAAAGCACCTTCTATGAGTACGAATCGCAACCGCAATCTGGCAACCTTCCTGCTGGTGCTGGGGGCGGTCGTCTTCGGCATGGTCCTCGCGGGAGGCTTGCAGTTGACGGTTCCCAGCCAGGCTGCCGATCAGGATCCCAGCCTGTCGGCGACCCGGCTTGCCGCCCAGCACGCCACGGCCACGCTGCCCAGCTTCGCCGATCTGGCGGAAGCCGTCGAGCCGGCCGTCGTTTCCATTCAGGCGGCCACCATCGAGAAGGCCCCCGCCAACCGCGGCGGCCGGGGTGGCGTCGATCCGTTCGAGTTCTTCTTCGGCCCCCGCAACCGGCAGCAGCGCCCTCAGCAGCAGCAGCCGGATGACGACGACCAGGGCGGTCCCAGCCCCGGCCCCGGCCAGCCCGAGGAGTACCGCTCCGACGCGGGTGGCAGCGGCTTCGTGATCAGCCCCGACGGCCTCGTGGTCACCAACAACCACGTGGTCGAAGGCGCCACCTCGGTCAAGGTCCACCTGGGCGGCCGGGACTATCCGGCCCAGGTCAAGGGCGTCGACAAGGCGACCGACATCGCCCTGCTCAAGATCGACGCCGGCCACCCCCTGCGCTACGTGGAGCTGGGGGACAGCGACGCCATCCGGGTCGGTGACTGGGTGATGGTCATCGGCAACCCGCTCAACCTCGACCAGACGGTGACCACGGGTGTCATCTCCGCCAAGGGGCGCTCGATCGGGATCAGCGACGCCTCGTTCGAGAACTTCATCCAGACCGACGCGGCCATCAACTTCGGCAACTCCGGTGGTCCGCTGCTCAACATGCAGGGGCAGGTGGTCGGGATCGCCACCGCCATCAACTGGGGGGCCGAGAACATCGGCTTCGCGGTGCCGGTCAACACCCTCAAGGAGGTCCTGCCGCAGCTCCGTGACAAGGGGAAGGTCAGCCGCGGCTATCTCGGCCTCGGCGTCCGCAACCTCGACTACACGCAGGCGCAGGCCTGGGGGCTCAGCAACACCGACGGCGCGCTCGTGCAGTCGGTCGAGACCGGCCCCGCCAAGGACGCCGGCGTCGAGCACGGCGACGTGATCCTGGCGGTCGACGGCCACAAGGTCAAGCAGACCCGCGACCTGATCAACTACGTCTCCAACAAGGGCCCGAACGCCACCGTGACGCTCGACGTCTGGCGCAACGGCAAGCAGATCCAGAAGCAGGTGAGGCTGCGCGAGCGTCCGGCGGGCGGCCAGGCCGAGGACGAGACGAGCTCGCCCAAGCCCGAGGGGAGCAGCGGCATCGAGTGGCTGGGCATCCAGTACCAGGACCTCTCCGGCGCGCTGCGCAACGGCCACGGCATCCCGAGCGACGTGAGCGGGGTCATCGTGACCAGCGTCACTCCGACCAGCCCGCTCTACGACCAGTTCGTGCGGCCGGGCACCATCATCAGCGAGATCAACGGCCAGCCCGTCAAGGGCTCCGCGGATTTCGAGCGCATCGTCAAGAGCGCCAAACCGGGAAGCTATCTCCGCTTCTACACCTTGTTGCCCGATCCGCGGGGCGGCAGCCGTTCGCCGCAGTCGAACTTCGCGGTCGTCCAGGTGCCGAGCGGCAAGTAAGCGACCCGTTGACCGATATCGGAAGTCAGACGAGACAGACAGACACTCTGGTGGTTGTAGGCCGGTCCGCGAGGGCCGGCCTCTTTCTTTGTTATGCTTTGAGCCATGCCGAGACCAGGTGACAGCAGCTACCGCGCCGCCGTTCTGGTGGTCGACGACGAGGCCGCCATCCGCGACAGCCTCCACATGATCCTCGAATACGAGGGGTACCGGGTGGAGGAGGCCGCGAGCGGCTCCCAGGCCCTCACCAAGGTGGGCGAGCGCGCGCCCGACGCCATCGTGCTCGACATCAAGATGCCCGAGATGGACGGCCTCGAGCTCCTCAAGGCCTTGCGCGAGCGCGGCTACGAGATGCCCGTCCTGATGATCAGCGGCCACGCCGACGTGGCGACCGCGGTCGAGGCCACCCGCCGGGGAGCCTTCGACTTCTTCGAGAAGCCGCTCCAGCGCGAGCGGGTCCTCCTCTCGCTGCGGAACGCCATCGAGGCGTACCGCCTGCAGACCGAGAACCGCACCCTGAAGCCGGAGCCCGAGCAGATCATCGGCACCGCCCCCTCGGTGCG
>JAICSG010000880.1 GCA_025937035.1 Thermoanaerobaculia bacterium
CCCCGCCCCTACGAAAACCAACAACAAACCGAGCAAACCTCTCCCTCTTCTCCCGTCAGGTGGGGGGGAGGCGGGGAGAAGAGGGCCGGGGTGATGAGGGCCAACGCTCCGACGAGCACACCGGCCGCCTCCTCGCTTTAGAGCTCTGCTATTCTCTCCCCGTGCCGGCGAGGACCGAACAGCGCGAGGGGCGGATGGCCGATCTGGAGCAGCTTCTCATCTCGACGAGCCGCACGTTCGCGCTCGCCATCCCCCTGCTTCCCGAGCCCACGCGCCTGGAGGTGACCCTCTCCTACCTCCTCTTCCGCGTCGCCGACACCTTCGAGGACGCCGCGAGCTGGCCGCGCTCCCTGCGCGTCGAGGCGCTCGCCCGCTTCGACGAGCTGCTGGCGAACCCCGGCCGCGACGAGATCGAGGAGGTCTCCCGCCGCTGGGCCGAGGAGGTGCCCTGCGAGCAGCCCGGCTACCGGGAGCTGCTGGCCGCCCTCCCCTTCGTCCTCGACTCCTTCTTCGCGCTCTCGCCGGAAGCGGTGGCGATGATCCGCGAGCACGTCCTGCGCACCTCGCGCGGCATGGCCGGATTCGTCTCCCGCACCGACGACCACGGCGAGCTGCGCCTGCGGGACGTCCAGGACCTCCAGGCCTACTGCTACGTGGTGGCGGGGATCGTCGGCGAGCTGCTGACCGAGCTCTTCCTGCTCGGCCGGCCGCACCTCGACGCCGTCGCCCTCCCCCTCCGCGAGCGCTCGCGCGGCTTCGGGGAAGGGCTCCAGCTCGTCAACATCCTCAAGGATTCAGCCTCGGACGCCACCGAGGGGCGCCGCTATCTCCCCGACGGCGTCGACCGGGCCGAGGTGATGACCCTCGCCCGGCGCGACCTCCAGGAGGCTCGCGAGTACGTGCTGACCCTCCAGCACGCCGGCGCCGAGCGGGGCCTGGTGGCCTTCGTGGCCCTGCCCGTCCGCCTGGCCGCCGCCAGCCTCGACCGCATCGAGCAGGCCGGGCCGGGCTCCAAGCTCACCCGGCCCGAGGTCTACGCGATCGTCCAGGGGATGAACCGCGCCCTGGATCACGGCGAGCCGGCGGTGGGGTGAGGGGGCCCGGGCATAAATGCCCGGGCTACGTTGGAAACGAAAAGCCGGCTGAAGCCGGCTCCTCAATACGACGCCATCTCTTCGAGCCGGGTTTACCCGGCTTTTCGGTTGAATCGTAGCCCGGGCATTCATGCCCGGGCGGGCTCACCCTACCGGCGGCAGGTGATCGTCGACGTCTTTCCCGCCAGAAGATCCGTGGGGTCCGATTCCGCGAAGCGGACGGTGACGCGGTGCTTCCTGCCGTCCTTGAGCGAGGCGGGGATCGGCCAGGAGAAGCCGTGGCGGCCGTCGCCGCGGCCGGCCGTCACCAGATCCTGCCGGAAGATGTTGGCCGGGATCGTGGCCTTGTAGACGCCGTCGACCAGCACCTCGACGCTGGTCGGCGACTTCGGGAACATCGGATCCCAGGCCCAGCCGTGGGCGTCGGTGCAGCTCGTGCTCTCCAGGGTGCCCTGGAAGGCGCAGGCGTTGGCGGGACCGCCGAAGGTCGGCGGCAGCACCGCCCCCTCGTCGGCCCAGTAGTACAGATACCAGCGCCCGAGCTGGACGTCGACCATCTCGTCGTACGACCGGCCGTCCGAGATCTGCGTCACCACCACGTTGGGCTCGACGATCACCCGGCTCGAATCCTTGAGGTAGGCGGCGTCGCGCACGTAGTAGCCCCACTCCGGAGCCTGCGGATGCGCCGGCGCCGCCCATTGGCGGCCGCTCGGCCGCCAGCTCAGGCCGATCTCGCTCGCGGCGCCGTCCGACACCCACTCGGTGATGAACGAGCCGCGGGCGAGGAGCTTCGAGGCCAGCAGCAGCATCCTGCCGTCGCGGGTCCGGCCGATGTCGGAGATCAGGTCCGGTGCCCCCGTGAGGCCCTCGAAACGGATGCAGCCGTCGGGGTTGGCGCCGGTGATCGACATGTCCGCGGCCACGCGGTGCCGCACGTACCCGGACGGGCAGGCCGGATAGTTGCCGTCCTGGTGGTAGACGGAGAGGTCGCCGTTGGGGTGCATGGTCAGGACGGGATCGAGGCCGCTGCCGTCGCCGGAGCAGGAGGCGATCCCCTGGCATGTTGGATCGATCGGCTTGATCCAGGTATTGTTGACCTGGGAAGGGGCCGCGCGGGCCACCAGGTCCACCAGGTCCAGCCGGCTCATCCGGTCCCGGTCCGGCCGGTGGAACGGCAGGAACGCGGTGGCCAGCCCGATCCGCCACTTGCCGTTGTAGAACATCGCCGACGGGAAGCCGATCTCCGACTCCTTCCGGCTCGGCAGCCGGGAGAAGTCGTTGGTGGCCCAGAGGCCGCGGAACCGGGGGGACGCGTTGCGGCCGGCCGCGGGATAGTTCATCGAGAAGAGCCCC
>JAICSG010000455.1 GCA_025937035.1 Thermoanaerobaculia bacterium
AAGATAGGGCAACCTTTTTCTACGTTTCTGGGATGCGGGCTGTCTTCCCGGATTGTCTGGGGGGCCGGTGCGAGTCATGGAGTCAGCAGGGCCGTCGGTCTGGACGCCGTACCTGGAGGCTCTGCCTCCCGAGGCGGCCCCCGCGCTCGTACCGCTGCTCGACCGCGTCTCCTCCCTGCTGGCCCCCCTGCCCGCTCCCGCCACCGGCGGCGCCTCCCTGGCGGTGTTCGACGCCGGGCCGGGGCAGCTCGGCGGGCCGCGCGTGGCGCAGATCGCCGCTCTCCTCGCGCTCGCCCGGCGGGCCGAGGCGGCGGGGGTGCGCTTCGCCTGGGGGGTGCTCCAGGAGCCGGAGGCGGCGTTCTCGCCCGGCGTCACCGCCGAGGGGGTGCGCCGCCTGATGGGCGCGCGGACGCCCCACGAGGCGACCGGACCCCAGATCGCGGCCTGGCGCTCGCGGCTGGAGGAGCGCCCGGAGTGGGACGAGGTCTGGGTGGTGGGCGCGCCTCGCCTGGGCGCTCCGCCCGACCTCCCCGCCGCCCTCCACCTCCAGCTCTGGGACGCGCTGGACCCCGGCTCCAGCCAGGTCCGCGTCTCCCTGTCGCGCGGCGGCCGGACGGACGAGGACGCCCTCGATCTTCCCGCGGACGCCGCCTGCGTGCGCCTGCTGCGCGCGGGGGGCACCGGGACGCGCCGGGCCGAGGATCGCGAGCCGGCCACCCTCTCGCCCTCCGGCGACCTCTCCCGCGGGGAGCCGGCTCCCGGGCCGGAAAGCGCCGAGCCGCCGGAGCACCCGGAGCCGCACCGGTCCCGCTCCGTGAGCGCGGGGGGCGGCCCGGCCTCCCGCTTCGCCACCGCTCTGCACCGGCTGACCGGCCGCACCGCCCTCGCCTCGCGCTTGTCGCGGGCCGTGGGACGCCGTCACACGGCCTACATCCGCAAGATGAAGGAGATGTTCGAGAGCGGCGATTTCGACAGCGCCCTGCGGCACGCCATCCCCCTGGCCGCGGAGGCGGGAGGGCCGCGCCGGCTGCCGCTGCGCGCCTTCGCGCCGCGCGTCGATCTGCACATCCGCCCGGAGCGCTCGCGCCCCTGGTCGGTCTCCGAGATCTCCCCCGATCTCCACGGCGAGCTGCGGCGGCTCTACCGCGAGGCGTTCCACCGCCTGGAGGCCCAGGACCGCATCGAGGAGGCCGCGTTCCTCCTCGCCGAGGTGCTGCACGCCCACGAGGAGGCGGTCTCCTTCCTGGAGCGCCACGGGCGGCTCCGGCTGGCCGCCGAGATGGCCGAGGCGCGCGACCTCCCGCCGGGGCTGGTGGTCCGCCAGTGGTTCCTGGCCGGCGACCGCCAGCGGGGCCTGCGGATCGCCCACCGCACCGGCGCCTTCGCCGACGCGGTCACCCGCCTGGAGCGCAGCCGGGAGACGGAACAGGCCTCGGAGCTGCGGCGGCTGTGGGCCCATGAGCTGGCGGCGGCGGGGGACTACGCCGCGGCCGTGGACACCGTCTGGCCTCTCCCCGAGGAGCGCGTCCGGGCGGTGGAATGGATGGACCTCGCCATCGATCAGGGGGGCGCCCCGGCCGGCCGGATGCTCGCCCGCAAGATCGACCTCACCCCGGAGCCTTACGAGGAGACGCGCGGCGCCGTCCTGCGGCTGCTGGAGAGCTGGCGGGCCGAGGGAGGCCCCGCCCGCCTGGCCTTTGCGGACACCCTGCGCCGGGGCGCCCGCTCGCCCGAGGCGGCGACCCTCGCCCGGGCCGCCGTGCGGGCCATCGCCCGCGACTCGGGGCGGTTCGGCGCCCGCATGGAGACGGCCGACTTCCGGCAGCTCGCGGCCTTCGCCGGGGACGGCGCCCTGCGCGCGGACGCTCTGGCGCTGCCGCTCCCCGCGCGCACGCTCTGGATCACCCGTGGCGAGCCGCTGGAGGTGGAGATCGCCGCCCGCGACGCCGGGACCCGGCCGGCCTACGACGCGGTCTTCCTGCCCAACGGCCTGACCGCGGTGGCCCTCGGCGAGGGCGGGGTGCGGCTGCTCACCCGCGGCGGGCGGACCGTGGCCGAGCTCGATCAGCCGGCCCACCGGCTCGTGGTCTCGGATCACGGCGACCGGGCCATCGCGCTCGCCCGGCGGGGGGATTCCTGGCGGCTCGCCCACCTCGACTTCTCCCTCCGGCGGGCCGAGCCCTGGTGCGAGGCGCGCCTCGACGCCTTCGCGCCGGACTACGACGGCGCCCTCTGGTTCGTGGCGGGCCCGGACGGTCTGCTGGCCGCCGATGCCACGGCCAAGCGCCTGGAGGGCTCCTGGGGGCTCTCGCGGCTGCCGGGGAACGCGCTCGCCATCGCCCGCACCGCCACCCGCTGCTCCCTGGTGCTGGCGGGCGATCCGTCCGAGGTCTGGACCTACGAGCTCCCCTCGCTCACCCTGCGCCGGCGCGATCCGGTGCCCATCGCGCCGGTGATCCGCCGCACCCACCGGATCGCCCTCTCGCCGGACGGAGCGCTCGCCGAGCCCTCCCCCGGCGGCGCCACGGGGAAGCAGATCCTCCTGCAGATCCACGGCTGGAACATCCAGGACGGCCCGATGGTGGAGATCCCGCTCGACGCCTCGGGCCGGCCGGGCGAGCCGGCGATCCACGGCGACTGGGCCGCCCTGCCGGTCTACTCCTCGGACGGGGCCTGCGTCTTCCTCCTCCACCTCCCCTCCACCGCCGTCCGCGCCGAGGTGGCCCTGGGGCGCTCCACCAAGGTGGCCCTCCGCCTCACCGACCAATACCTCACCCTGGCGGACGACCGCGGACGGGTGGTGGTGCTGGACCTGGAGAACGGCCAGGTGCGGCGGGATTTCCGGTTATAGAGAGAGCGCCGCCACCAACTCCTCCGCCCGCGCCACCATGAGGTCGGCCTTCACGCCGTCCAGCTTCGGGGGGCGCGGGAAGCCCCACTCGACGAGGGCGAAGGCGGCGCCGGCGTTGTGGGCGGTCTCGGCGTCGATCCAGGTGTCCCCCACCAGCATCAGGCGCTCGACGGGGAGGCCCAGACGGTCGGCCAGGACGCGCAGGCCGGTGGGATCGGGCTTACGGGTGGGGAGGCTGTCGCCGCCCAGGATCTCGCGGAAGAAGGCGAGCCCCAGGCCGTCCAGGATCTTGCGCGAGAGCGCCTCCCCCTTGTTGCTCAGCAGGGCCAGCGGATAACGCTCCCGGAGACGGGTGAGCATCTCCCCGATCCCCGGATAGGGATGGGTCTGCTCCAGGCAGACCTCGTCGTAGTAGCCGAGATAGCGTTCCAGGGCGCGGTCGACCTGCTCGGGGGAGAGCCCCGGGCCGAGCGCCCGCTCGACCAGCAGCCGGGCGCCCTCCCCCACCATCGTCACCACCGCCTCCAGCGGGATGGGAGGGAGCCCCAGCTCCTCCCGCATCCGGTTGATGGCGGTGGTGATGTCGCGGCGGGAGTCGATCAGGGTGCCGTCGAGATCGAAGACGAGGGCGGCCGGACGGTCCATCAGATTTTGATGAATTCGGCTTCGACCCGCTTCGGCAGGACGCCCGCCTCGTAGCCGCGATCCATCAGGAGCTGCACGGCGCGGCGGCCGGCCTCCCCATAGTCGCGGGTCCAGTCGTTGACGTACATGCCCACGAAGCGGTCCGAGCGGACGGGGTCGTCCTCCAGGCCGCGGGCGTAGCGGGTGGCGTAGCCGAGCGCCTCCTGCCGGTGATCCAGACCGTAGTTGATGCTCTCGGTCAGCAGCCGGCAGAGGCGACGCTTGAGGTCCTCGTCCAGATCGCGGCGGATGCCGTTGCCCCCCAGCGGCAGCGGCAGGCCGGTTTCCCCCTTCCACCACTCGCCGAGGTCCACCACCTTGCGCAGCCCCATGTCGCCATAGGTGAGCTGCCCCTCGTGGATCACCACCCCGGCGTCCGCCTTGCCGGCGAGCACCACATCGAGGATCTGGTCGAAGGGGACGATGTGCGGGGTCACCGCGGGCTGCCAGAGCCGCAGGGCGAGATGGGCGGTGGTGAGCTCGCCGGGAATCGCCACCTTGAGCCCGGGCAGGTCGGCCCGGCCGTAGGGCTCGCGGGCCACCACGATCGGCCCGTAGCCGTCGCCGAAGCTGGCGCCCGAGGGCATGATCTGGTAGCGGTCCGCCAGATGGGCGTAGGCGTGGAAGGAGAGCGCCGTGATCTCGTAGGTGCCTTTGAACGCCGCCTGGTTCAGGCTCTCGATGTCCTGCAGGACGTGCCGGATCTCCAGCCCCTCGACGTCGAGGACCCCTTGCGTCAGGGCATAGAACATGAAGGCATCGTCCGAATCGGGGCTGTGGGCGATGCGGATGGTCGTCGTGGTCGTCTGCGTGGTCATGGCCTCGGAGGCTATCAGAATCGAGGACGGCCGCGCGTCCGGGAGGGCTCCCCCAAG
>JAICSG010000267.1 GCA_025937035.1 Thermoanaerobaculia bacterium
AGAGATTCGCTGAAACCTTCGGTCGAGCCCGGCATCCAACCCCGATAAGGAGGACGCGCGATGTCCGATTGGGAGACCCTGGGCGCGGTAGAGCCCCACGATCTGATCGACGCCCGGCAGCAGCTCCACTGGGCCGCGCAGGCGGTCGCGGCGGTGGGCAAGCAGCTCCTGCCCCACCAGCACGATTTTGGCGAGCAGAGCCTCACCTGGATGGCTGGGCCGCGCGTGCTCGCGCAGGGGGTGGTGGACGGCCCCCGGCCGTTCCGCGCGGCCATCCGGCTGGCCTATCCCGCGCTCCTCCTGCTCGACGAGGACGGCGAGACCCTGGCCCGGATGCCCATCGAGGGGCGCACGCTGGAGGAGGCCTACGAGTGGGTGCGGCGGGAGGCGGAGGCGCTCCTCGGCCGGCCCCTGGAGAAGCCCCTGGAGCGGCCGGAGGGGATTCCCGAGCATCCGGTCTCCACGGGCGCGCCGTTCGCGCTGGCCGGGTCCGCCGCCGCCGAATTGGAGCGCTACTACGCGGGCGCGGACCGGCTGCTGCGGGGCCTCCGCGAGCGCACCCCCGGTGCCTCGCCGGTGCGCTGCTGGCCCCATCACTTCGATCTCGCCACGCTGATCCTGCTCGACCCGGACGCCGACCCCGAGAAGGCCCGCTCGATCGGCGTGGGCTTGAGCCCGGGGGATTCGGGGTACCCCGAGCCCTACTTCTACGTGCTCCCCTGGCCCCGCCCCACCGGCGACCTGCCGGAGCTCGACGGCGGCTCGTGGAACACCGAGGGGTGGCTGGGCGCCGTGCTGGGCTCGGCGGACTTCACCGCGGCGGGCTCGAACGGCGCCCAGCGCGGACGGATCGAACGCTTTCTGAATTCGGCGGTCCAGGCCTGCCGCCAACTGCTCTCCTGATCGAAAGGATCCCTATGAGCGACGACGCGCGGTGGCACGATCTCGGCTCCGTCGAGGAGCTCTCCAGGCATTCCCTGCGGCAGATCACCATCGGCCGCACGAAGATCGCCCTGACCTGTCAGAACGGCAGGTTCGGCGCGATCTCCGGCGCCTGCAACCACGTCGGCGGACCGCTCGGCGACGGCCGGCTGGACGGCGACTACGTGGTCTGCCCGTGGCATCACTGGAAGTTCCATTGCCGCACGGGCGAGGGGGAGCCCGGCTTCGAAAAGGATTGCGTGCCGAGCTACGAGCTGAAGGAGGAGGGCGGGCGGTTGTGGATCAATCTGATGCCCACCACCCGCCGCAACAAGCTGCCGCATGCGCCCCATCCGCTGGCCCGGCTGGTGCGCCGGGAGGACGGGCCGGTGCGCGTGCTGGGGATCTCGACCACGGTGATGGATCCCGCCCATCCGCGCTACTCCACCTCCGAGGCGCTGCTCGAATCGGCGCTCGCCGCGGCCGGCGCGATGGGCGCCGAGGCCCGCTGCGTCCGGCTCTCGGACCTCAAGTTCCGCGCCTGCGAGGGGTACTATTCGAAGAGCGCCCACGCCTGCACCTGGCCGTGCTCGATCACCCAGATGGACCCCGCGGACGAGATGACCGAGGTCTACGAGGGGATCGTCCATTGGGCGGACGTGATCCTGCTCGCCACCCCGATCCGCTGGGGATCGGCCAGCTCGCTCTATTACAAGATGGTCGAGCGGATGAACTGCGTGCAGAACCAGGTGACGATCCGCAACAAGGTGCTGCTGCGCAACAAGGTGGCGGCGTTCATCATCACCGGCGGCCAGGACAACGTGCAGGCGGTGGCCGGGCAGATGATGGGTTTCTTCGGCGAGATCGGCTGCCTGTTCCCGCAGTTCCCTTACATCGCCCACTCGCGCGGCTGGGCCGCCGAGGACATGGAGCGCAACGTCGCCTACGTGCAGCAGAGCGAGTCGCTGCACCAGGCCGCGCGCGAGCTCGCCGGCCGCGCGGTCAATACGGCGAAGGTCCTGCTGGCCACGCAGGTGGAGCCCGAGAAGGTCGCCCGCGGCGGCCGCAAGGGGAATCAGCCGATGGCGCCGGAGTCGCCGGCCGAGGCGGCGGCGGTGGTGGAGGCGGGGTAAGAAAAAGCAACAAGGGACGAGAGGGACTCCAGGGACGACAGGGAAGTAAACCTTTTCTTCCCTTTCGTCCCTGCTGTCCCTTTTTAACTAGTACAGATCCTGAATCGCCGCCTTGTCGTCCGCCTTGATGGCGGCGGGGCCGTTGTTGCAGGCCGAGACGGTCGGATACATCGTGGCTCCGGAGACGTTGCTGTGGGCCAGGCCCAGCACGTGGCCGACCTCGTGGACCATGATCCCCTCGACGTAGTACTCGCCCGAGCAGCCGTCCGCCTCGCGGGCCGAGGTGAGGGGGTTGCGGGTGTTGGTCACGATGTCGGCGTCGGTGATGCGCATGGTGCCGTCGCCGCGCGAGGTGTAATAGCCGGTGAAGGTCGCGGCCAGGCAGCTCCCGTTGCAGGCGTGCTCCGGGTCGCGGAAGTTGAGCATCACGACGCCGTCGCCCAGGCGCCAGCCCGCGACCGAGCCCCGCTGGGCCGTCACGCGCGTGCCGGTCCCGGCGCCGTTCCAGGCCGAGTTGGAGGTGATCGCGTTGACGACCGCCGTGCCGCCGCCGTCGCTGTCGGTGATCGTCGAATTGCCGCGGCTGTCGACGGTGATGTTGACCGCGCTGTCCCAGGTGCGGCGGGGGCTGAGGAGGACGTAGGCCGAAGCCGAGCTCACCACGAGGGCGGTGAGCACGAGGAAGACCAGGAGCGAAGACTTGCGCTTCATCATAGTTTTCTCACCTCTCTCCGGAAGAGCTAGTTGGCGTTAGGGGCGGGGCGCTCTCCGCCGGCCCGGACCAGGTTCTTGAGGGCGTCGAGGCGCATCGCCTTCCGGGCCGCCGCCGGACGGCCGTCCCGCCCCAGGAGCGTGGCGCCGCCGTCGACCGCCGGCACCGCCATCTCCACGCCCTTCTCGTTGACGATCCGCCACTGCCCCTGCTGATAGCCGGTCACCTCGGCGGTGTCGTTGGCGTTCTGGAGGAAGAGGACAACGCGCTCGTTGACCGCGAATTTCGGGAATCCGTGGGCCTCCACCGTATAGCCGCCCACCGTGCCGCCGAAGGTCCGGACCTTCACCACGCTCGGAGCGGTGCCGCGGACCTTCTCCTCGACCTGGACCAGGGCCTCGCTCATGATCACGCGGCCCGACGGGCTCCAGAACGAGCTCACCTTGAGCACCCTCCCCTGGACCACCGCGTCCGATTGGGCCACGAGCTCGTGCTGACTCAGGGCGACGAACGTGGACGCGCCGGCCGGAACGGCGGCCAACAACAGCGCTACCAGACCCATCCGAAGAAAACGCCTCATGAATCCTCCTTGTCTCCCTCTTGCAGGGATGTCGGGTTCACCAAGCACAGTGCGGCGGAATCACCCTGGCGTGGCGGTTTCCTGAATTTTTTGCAACGTTTTACATCCTCGGATTGAGGATTTGCAGGAGGTTTACAAGCTGAGGAGGAGAGAGGAAGGAGGAAGAGGGGCGGGGACGAGCCCCGCCCCTGCGAAAAACCTTTCGGTCCTACTGCTGCCGCGCCTCCCGCTCGGACCGCTCGGCGTCGAGCTCCAGACGGCGGGCGGACTCGATGAGCTGCGGCCTTTCGAAGGAGGCCGAGCGCATCTGCTCCACGCGGTACGGGTGGGTGACGTAGGCGTCCGCCACCACGTCGTTCAGCGCGTTGGGCATGCGGTTGGTGGTCGAGAGGGCCAGGGTGCCCAGGCGATAGGGACCGGAGGCCTGGCGGTCGTGGAAGATCAGGCCGTAGTAGGAGAGCTCGATCCAGTGCCGGCCGGGCTCCAGGTTGGCGGCGGCCTGGGCGAAGCCGATCGGCTCCCCCGCCAGCGTATAGAGCGTGCCGGCGAGGTGGAAGCGGCCGGTTTCGGCGACCTCGACCTCGGCGGTGATCACCAGGTTGCCGTCGCGCAGGAAATCCCGGTAATGCCCGGTCAGGTGCGCCGCTGGATCGCTGTAGAGGAAGCCCCCCGCGGCCTCCCGCAGGTCGCCGCTGGCGAGCCGCGCCCGCACGCGCACCATGTAGCTGGCGGCCGGCGCGTCCTCGATCCCCGTGGGGGTCCAGCGGGCCGAGTAGATGCCGTCCCCGGCCTTGCGGTCGGGGCCCTTGCCGTCGTCGCGGTAGGCGACGAGGGCGGTGACGCCGCCGGTCGAGCTCACGATCTCACCGGTGATCTCGGCCGGATTCCTCACCGCCTTGCCCTTGGTCTCCAGGGTGGCGTAGAGGTCGACCGGCTGCCCCTTCTCGAAGCTCACCTTGGCGGCCCAGACGGAGATCGCCGGCTCCGCCTCATCCGGCCCGCGCCGGGTCTGACGGGTGGGAACGCGCTTCTCCTGGATCGGGTCTGCCTCGCCCTTCTTGAGGGCGTGCGAGCTGGCCGGATAGCGGGCGGCCTCCCGGTAGTCCTTGGCGGTGTCGCGGGCCAGCTTCCCGGGCTCCACCTGCGCCATGGCGGACCCGAGCCCCAGCGGAGCCGCCAGCATCACCATCGCGATGGCAATCTTTTTCTTCGCGTCGATCATGGTGCGGTCTCCTCAATAAAGAAGGGTGATGTACTGGGCCGTGGTCATGGCGGAGGCGACGGTGGTGTTGGGGGCGCAAGGGGAGCCGCTGCAGGTCCAGTTGCCGTCCGGGATGGCCTTGCGGGTGTCGGCGTTGCTGGCGTTGCGCTCCTCGTCGTGGTTCTCGTGCGCCGCATCGAGGTTGCGGAAGCCCCCCGACTCCTGCTTGTTGGCGTTGTTGCAGACGTTGGTGTTGTCGTAGCTCGCCGTGGCGCTGCCGTTGCAAGCGTAAATCGAGGCGTACTGCACGACCCCGTCGTCCTCGCCGTTCAGGCAGGCGCTGGAGCCGAAGATCGCTTTATATCCGCCGGTCAGATAAATGTTTTTCGCCGGGGCGTTCGAATAGGTGCGCACCTGGACGTCGTCCGAGCTGCGCAGCCAGTAGGTGGCGTCGTCGCAGCTCTGAATGAAGATGGCGATGAAGCTGCACAGGACGTTCGATTGCAGGCAGACGGCGTCGGCCCCCTGCGAGCCGCGATGGGCGCCGCCCACGGTGACCGCCAGGCTGATGCGCTGCGCCACCTGATCGTAGGGGCCGTTGAAATTGTAATTGGGGTCGGAGGAATCATTATTGCCGAGGATGTAATCCATGATCGTGCCGCCCATGCTGTGGGCGATCACCCAGAAGGTCCCGCCCTGCGCGTAGGTCTTGCTGCAGCGGTGGCCGCCGCCGTCGGCGCCGCCATTGGTGGCGTTGACGATCTCGTTGGCCACCTCGCCGGCCGCCTGGGCGTCCCAGTACGGGCGGGTGCCGTTGTACCCCACCACATAGTAGGGGGTGGCGAAATTTTTGGTCGCCGTCTTGACGAAGTCGTTCGAGCCGCTCACCCAGTAATTGCGGGCGGCCGTGTAGCTGGTGTAGGTGTTGGTGTCGGTCTGTTTGCCGTGGACGAAGATCAGGCAGGGTTGGGCTCCCGCCTCGGCCGCGAAGGCGGCGAGCGCCAGGGCGGTGAGCAGCGGGACGGTCAGACGGCGGAACGTCATCGAGCATCCTCCTTCGATGAGAGTCCTTGGATCAGCCAGGGCTTCACTAAAGGGGTGCGCGAGGCGGGGAGAAACGAGCCCGGGGCTCTCAGAACCGGCGCACGAACAGCCCGCCGTCGAGGTTGTCGGCAGCGTAGAGGAGGCCCGGATGGAGGCGGTCGGTCCAGAGCGGGCCAGCCGCCTTCTTGCCGAGATCGAAGGGGGTGGAGAGCACCCGGAAGGTGGCGCCGCCGTCGTGGCTGATCTGGAGAGGGTTGGCCGCCACGTAGAGCGTGTCCGGATCGGCCGCGTCCACGACCAGGGAGGCATAGGAGCTGTTCTGATTGGCGGTGAAGCTCCGGGAGACGACCGTCCAGTGGTCGCCGCCATCCCGGCTCCGGAGCAGGCGCGCGATCGGGAAGCCGCGGTCCACCACGTAGAGGATCCG
>JAICSG010000801.1 GCA_025937035.1 Thermoanaerobaculia bacterium
CACCAGGAAGTCGCGGCGCTCCTGGTAGGCGGCGATCATGCGCACGACCGCCGGCTCGGCGTGGCGCAGGGCCTCCAGCGCCCCTACCATGGCGAAGGAGGTGGGGTTCGAGGTGGCATGGCTCTGGATGCTCTCCACCGCGCGTATGATGGGCCCCGGCCCCAGCAGGTAGCCGATCCGCCAGCCGGTCATCGCGTAGGTCTTGGAGAACGAGCCGACCAGGGCCACGGTCTCGGGATACTCGGCGGCGAGAGCGGCGGCGCTCGCCGGCGGCACGTCGTAGAGGAAGCGCTCGTAGGTCTCGTCCGAGATCACGATGAGCCCGCGCTCGGCGGCGAAGGCGACCACCTGCCGCAGGTCCTCCGGGCTGATCACGCCCCCCGTGGGATTGCAGGGTGAGTTGAGGAGGATCGCCCGGGTGCGGCCGGTCACCTTCTCCAGGAGCGGGCCGGCGTGGATGCGGAAGCCGTCCTCGACCGACGTGGGCACCAGGACCGGAGTGGCGCCGGCGAAGCGGATCTGCTCGGGGAAGGTCACCCAACAGGGGGAGGGCAGGACCACCTCGTCCCCCGGCTCCAGGAGGGCGAGCGTCAGCTCGAAGAGCGCCGCCTTGCCGCCCACGGTGACCACGCAGTCGCTCCCCTTCCAGGGAGAACGCCAGCGGGCGGCGTAGGACTCGGCGATCGCCGACCGCAGCTCGGGGGTGCCGCTGCCGGGGGTATAGCGGGTGAACCCCTCGGCCAGGGCTTGGCGGGCCGCCTCCACCGCCACTTTGGGGGACGGGAAGTCGGGCTCGCCGGCCCCGAAGTCCATGACGTTCACGCCGCGGGCCTTGAGCTCAGCGGCGCGGCGGGTCACCCGCAGGGTGGCGGATTCGCGGATCGCGGCGGCACGGGACGAGAGTTTCACGGGCGCGCATCGTATCATCGACCGACGGGTGCGAATAAAGTCGGCCCGCGGTCTGTTCCCGGGGGTGGTGACGATCCCATGACCACAGGTCCAAGCAAGACCCGACTCCTCCTGTTCCCTCTCCTCCTCCTGGCGCTGGCCGCCGGCGCGCGGGCGCAGATCCAGGCGCCCCAGAAGGCGAAATTCGTCCTCGACGCGGACCGCACGGCCTACGATCCCGGCGCTCCCGCCCGCGTGGCCGCCCTGGTGACGATCGAGCACGGCTGGCACGTCAACAGCCACCAGCCGACCTTCGAGTATCTGATCCCCACCGTCTTCGATCTCGACCTGCCGGCCGGCTGGCCCCAGGAGACCGTCCGCTATCCGGCGGCGAAGATGAAGACCTTCTCCTTCGAGCCCCACCCGCTCGCGGTCTACGACGGCGACGTGGTGATGGTGGCCTCGTTCGAGGTCCCCAAGGGGGTGAAGCCGGGGAGCTATCCGCTCCAGGGCTCGCTCCACTATCAGGCCTGCAACGACCAGCAGTGCCTGCCGCCGGTGACGGCGCAGGCGAAGCTGGAGCTGAGGATCGGCCCCGGCGGCCAGGCCCAGAACGGCAAGCTGTTCGCCCAGAACGCGGCGGACGGCGGGAGCGGCGCCGAGGGGGCCCTGGGGGCTCAGACGCCGAAGCCGGCCGCGCCCAAGCCGCCCGCCGGAAGCCTCGCCGTGACCCTGCTGCTGGCGGTGCTGGGCGGGCTGATCCTCAACGCCATGCCGTGCGTGCTGCCGGTGCTCTCGCTCAAGATCTTCGGCCTGGTGCGCAGCGCCGGGCACGGCCGCGCCGAGGTGGTGCGGGGGACGCTCGCCACCTCGGCGGGCATCCTGGCCTCGTTCTGGGCCCTGGCGCTGGCCGCCATCGCGGCGCACTCGGCCGGCGCGGCGGTGGGCTGGGGAGTGCAGTTCCAGCATCCGGGCTTCGTCGCCTTCCTGGCCGTGGTGGTGGTGCTCTTCTGCCTGAACCTGTGGGGGATGTTCGAGATCCCCCTGCCGCGGGCGCTCGCCGAGCTCGGCGGCACCGGGCCGCGCGAGGGGGTGGCCGGCCATTTCGTCTCCGGCCTCTTCGCCACCCTGATGGCGACCCCCTGCTCGGCGCCGTTCCTGGGCACGGCGATCAGCTTCGCCCTGGCGCAGAGCGCGCCGGTGATCCTCGCCGTGTTCACCGCCTTGGGGGTCGGCATGGCCCTCCCCTATCTGCTGGTGGCGGCGGCGCCGGGGATCGCCCGCTTCCTCCCCCGCCCCGGCGCCTGGATGGAGACGGTGCGCGGGCTGATGGGCTTCCTGCTCGCCGCGGCGGCGGTGTGGCTGTTCTTCATCCTCTCCTCGCAGGTGTCGCCGGAGCAGCTCGCGGCGATCCAGCTCGGGCTGCTGGCGATCGCCCTCTTCACCTGGATCCAGCACCGGGTGGCGCGGGGACGGGCCCTGCGGGGCATGGCCGGAGCGGGGATCGCCGCCGCCGTCCTCATCACCCTGTTCGCCGCCTGGGGCGCGCGGGGCGAGGCCAGGCAGAGCCTCACCGCGTCGAAGCCGGCCGGCCTCATCCCCTGGGTGGATTTCGACCGCGCCCGCGCCGAGTCGCTCGCCCGCGGCGGCCAGCTCGTGTTCGTGGACGTGACCGCCGACTGGTGCTTCACCTGCAAGGTGAACGAACGGCTGGTGCTCGACACGCCCGAGATCGCCAGGACCTTCGAGGAGCACAACGTGGTGCCCATGCGGGCCGACTGGACCAACCGCAACGACCGCATCGGCGCCTTCCTGGCCGAGCACGGCCGCTATGGCATCCCCTTCTATCTGCTCTACCGTCCGG
>JAICSG010000277.1 GCA_025937035.1 Thermoanaerobaculia bacterium
CGGTCGGCCAGCTCGAAGGCCTCCTCCTGGTCGTGGGTGACCAGGATGGCGGTGACTCCGAGCTGCCGCTGGATCTCCCGCAGGTTGCGCCGGAGCTGGGAGCGGATCTTGACGTCGAGCGCCCCGAACGGCTCGTCGAGCAGCAGCACCGAGGGCTCGTGGACCAGGGCGCGGGCGAGCGCCACCCGCTGCTGCTGGCCCCCGGAGAGCTGGTGGGCGTAGCGGTTGCCGAAGCCGCCGAGGCCCACGCGGTCGAGGAGCTCCTCGCGCTTCCTGGCCCGCTCGGCCGCCGGCACCTTGCGGATCTTGAGGGGAAACTCGATGTTCTCCCCCACGCTCATGTGGCGGAAGATCGAGTAGTTCTGGAACACGAAGCCGATCCCCCGCTCCTGGGGCGGCAGGCGGGTCACGTCCTGGTCGCGCAGCCAGATGCGGCCCCCGTCGGGCGCCGTCAGCCCGGCGACCATGCGCAGGATGGTGCTCTTGCCGCTGCCGCTGGCGCCCAGGAGGACGAACAGCTCGCCGTCCCGCACCTCCAGCGAGGTGGGTTTGACCACCGGCTGGCCGCCGAAGCTCTTGCTGAGCCGTTCGAGGCGGATCGACATCTACCTCTTCGGCCCCCCGGAGTAGCGCAGCAGGAAGAAGAAGATGGCGAAGGAGAGCGCCGCCAGCACCGCCGCCACCGCGTTGGCCTCGGCCACGTGCCCGGCCTCGAACTGGGCGAAGATGTAGAGCGGCGCCGTCTGGGTGCGCAGCCGCAGGTTGCCCGAGACCATCACCGTGGCTCCGAACTCCCCCAGCGAGTGGGCGAAGGTGAGGAGGGTGCCGCTGAACAGCCCGCCCCGCAGCGCCGGCAGGATCACCCAGCGGAAGGTCTGCCACTTGCCGGCGCCCAGGGTATAGGCCGCCTCCTCGTAGGTCACCTCCAACTCGTCGAGCAGCGGCTTGACCGCCCCGAGCATGTAGGGGAAGGTGACGAAAAGATGGGCCAGGAGCACCCCGGCCGGCGTGAACATCGGCTGGAGACCCAGCGGCTCCAGCAGCTTGCCGAAGAGGCCGATGGGGCCCCAGAGCAGCAGCAGGGAGGTGCCCACGACCACGGTGGGGATCGCCACCGGCAGGTTGATCGCGATCGCCAGGGGCCGCTCGCCGGGGAAGCGGTACTTGGAGAGCACGTAGGCCGCCCAGGTGCCCAGCACGGCGTTGATGGCCGCGGTGAGGAAGGCGATCAGCAGGCTGAAGCGGAGGGCGAACTGGGCGTCCTCGTTGGTGAGGGCCTTCCAGAACGCCCCTGGCCCACCCTTGAGCGCGAAGACGAAGACGGCCGCGATCGGCATCAGGATCAGTGGCAGGAGGACGAGCACCAGCAGGCCGACCGGGACGCGGGCGCGTGGGCGCTCTCCCGGGGCGTTGCCGGTCACTTGCCGACCTCCTTCATCACCCGGTCCTTCCAGACGTCGTCCACAATCTCCTTCTTGACCCGGTCCCAGCCGCCGAAGTCACGGACCAGGAACGGGTCCCGGATGATCCCGAAGTGGGGGTTGGCCCCGTTCAGCCGCTCGTCCACGCTGCGGAAGCCCCGCTTCACGAACAGCGCCTGCGCCGGCTCGCTCCAGAGGAAGGCGACCAGGGCGTCGATCAGCGGGCGCTCGGCGGGGGTGATGTTCTTGTCCACGACGACCAGGGTGTGCTCCGAGAGCACGGTGCTGGGAGGATAGACGATCTCCCCCGGTAGAGCACCCGAGGCGGCGTCGGCGATGACATCCTGCTCGTAGGTCACCAGCACGTCGCCGAAGCCGTTTTCGAACTGAGTGCGGGCGGCGCGCGCCGAGGCCGCCTGGGCGGCCACGTGGCGCCAGACCCCGAGCAGGGCCGCCGTCCCGGCCTCCCGCTCCCGACCCGGGGCCCGGCGGGCGGCCGAGCCGTACTCGGCCAGGAGGGCCCAGTTGGCGCCCCCCGAGGTCAATGGGTCGGGGTGGACCACCTTGACCCCGGGCTTGGCGAGGTCGGCGAAGTCGTGGATCCCCTTGGGATTCCCCTTGCGGACCACGAGCACGAAGGGGGTGCGGTTGACCACGCCGCCGTGGGGGAGCCGCCGCCAGGAGCCTGGGGCCACGACGCCCGCCTTGGCCAGCCGCCCGGCGTCGAGCTCCAGGGCGAGCAGGGCCACCTGGGCCGGCACCCCGAGGGTGATCTGGTTGGTGATCGTCCCCGAGCCGGCGAAGGAGGTGATGAATTCCACGGGCTCGCCGGTCCGGGCCCGCCAGCGGCGGGCGAATTCGGGGAGGACGTCGCCGTTCATCGCCTCGCCCAGGATGCTGAAGCCGTAGAAGACCACGGTACGCGGGGGCGCCGCCCGCCCGGGCCTGGGGAGCCAGGGCCAGAGGGCGTAGAGCAGGAGGGCGGCGCCGCCGGCGAGGGCGAGGGCTCCCTGGAGGCGGCCGGCGAGGCGGCCAGGGTCGCGCGTCATCGCGCGCAAGAGTACCCTGGAGGCCCCCTTTCCTTGAAACGCCAGGGCCCTTTGATTACACTCCCTGCGGGGATTCGAGAGCCAGGGTAGCGGGGTATCGCCGGGAGGCCCACCCGATGGCGGTCAATCGCGGTCGATGAACGCCTCGCCATCCAGGGTCCACCCGGCGTGTCCCCGGTTGCGCTAAAATTCGGGGATTCTTCCGGGAGAGCGCCGTGCAGCCAAGGAAAGTGCTCGTCGTCGACGACTCGAAGTTGATGCACAAGATGTACGAGGTGATGTTGCGCCAGTATCCGCTGGTCTACGCGCTCGACGGCCGTCAGGCGCTGGAGCGTCTGCGGGAGCATCCCGACGTCGACCTCGTGCTGCTCGACATCAACATGCCCAACATGAACGGGTTGGAATTCCTCGCCCAGCTCCGCTCGGACGGCGCGCGGCCGGACGTAACGGTGGTGATCATCAGCACCGAGGGGCGCGAGGAGGACACCGCCCGCGGCCTGGAGGCCGGGGCCGACGCCTACATCAAGAAGCCGTTCCACAGCGAGGAGATCCTCGACGTGATCCAGCGCCTGGAGGCGAAGGGCTCCGCCGCTTGAGTGAGATGAGCGCCACCGAGAGCCCCAAGTCGCGGCTGGAGTCGCCGGCCGTGGGGCTCGACCTCGTCGCCGAGCTGCGCGCGACGCTGGAGCGCGCGGGCGAGCTGGTGCGCGTGGTCGAGTCCAACCTGCGGGCCCCCGCCGAGGGGACCGAGGGGGCCAGCTCGGACGAGCGCATCGCCGAGCTGGAGCGCCGGCTCGCCACCGCCGAGTCGGACGTCAAGGAGCTCGCCTCCCGGCTGGTCGACTCCGAGCACCAGGGCGGCCGGCTGATGAACCTCTACGTCGCCACCTACCAGCTCCACGCCACCCTCGATCCGGCCGAGGTGCAGGCGACGATCGCCGAGATCGCCATCAACCTGCTGGGCGCCCATCAGTTCGTGCTGCTGCTGCGCCGGGACGAGGAAGGGGGAGGGTACGAGATCGCCCTGCTGGAGGGGATGTACGACGGCGTCCTGCCGCTCTACGACGGCGAGAGCTACCAGGGGGGCGACCCCATGGTCGACCAGACGCTCAGGGACGGCGTGCTGCGTCTGGGCCCCACGGGCGAGTCGCAGGCGCTCGCGGCGGTGCCGCTGCGGGTGCAGAACGACATCGTGGGCGCACTCGTGGTGCTGAAGCTGCTCGATCACAAGCCGATCCTGCGGGCCGAGGACCGCGACCTGCTCGACCTCCTCTCCGCTCACGCCGCCTCGGCCATGTTCGCCGCCCGCCTGTTCGCCACCAAGGACCGCAAGCTCCGCACGCTGGAGAGCCTGGTCAAACTGGCGCGCGGAGAGTAGCGTGGGGATCTCCGGAAGCCTCAAAGACGTCTCCGTCGCCGACGTGATGCAGTTCATCCACCTCGGCCGGCGGACGGGCACGCTCCTGCTCTCCCGCGGCAACCAGAGGGCGATGATCGGCTTCCACGGCGGCCGGCTGGTCTCGGCCCAGGCGCCGCGCACCCCCAAGCTGGGCGACCTGCTGATCTCCTCGGGGATGATCGACCGCGGCATCCTCGACAGCGCCATCCGGGCCCAGAACGAGGAGGTCGAGCGGCGCTCGCTGGGGCAGATCCTGGTCACTTCCGGATCGATTGACGCCCAGGGGCTGCGCCAGGTGATCGCCGAGCAGATCGAGCAGGCGGTCTCCGAGGTGATGGTCTGGGACACCGGGACCTTCGAGTTCGCCATCGACGATCTGCGGCCCATCGACGACATCGCCCTCTATCCGAGCGACGTGCTGCCAGACGCGGACATCAACACCCAGATGGTGTTGCTGGAGGCCGCCCGGATCTTCGACGAGCGCAACCGCGACGGCGGCGGGCTCGAGCCGCACCACGGCTCCGCCGACGACGGGGACTCGACCCATCCGGCGATCCTCGATACGGGGCCGATCGCCCGGCCGGTGCTCCCCGAGCCCGAGCCGGAGCCCGAGATGGTCACCCCGGCGCACGCGGCCGAGCGCCTGCGGCTGCAGGTCGTCTCCGTGGACGTCCCGTTCGCCGAGAGCCTGGCCGAGGCCCTCCAGCACGAGGTGGCGGGGACGGAGCTGGTCTCCCTGGAGGATGCCGGCAATCCCGAGCCCGGCGAGCCGCCGCCGATCGTGGTGATCGACCTGCGGCGGCGCAATGTCACCCTGGAGGAGGCCGCGGCGGTGCGGCGTTCCCATCCGCGGGCTTCGTTCGTGGCCCTGGTCGACCCCGGCACGCCGTTCGCCCGCGTCTACGAGGCGGGGATGCTGGCGGCCCTGCCGGCCGAGGTGGAGGCGGTGGTCGCCTGCGTCGAGAACGTCATCGAGAGCCGGCGCGACCTGGTGCGCGGCGCGCCGCGGGTGGACACGCGGTCCGGAGTCGCCCGTCTGCGCCGGGTGTTCGGCGACCTGCGCTCGGGGCTGATCTCGGCCACCGTGGCGCTCAACCTGATGCACATCATCTCGGAGTCGGTCGAGCGGGCGGTGCTCTTCCTGGTCAAGCGCGACCATCTGGTGGCGCTGGGCGCCTTCGGCAACGACCCCGCCGGCCGGCCGCTCGCCGAGGTGACGCGCGGCCTCAAGGTCCCCCTGAACCTCGGCAGCGGCCTCGCCCACAGCCTCGACACCGGCGAGGTGCAGAGTGTGAGCTTCGGCGAGGCGGACCTCCCCGAGCCGTTCCGCTCGATGGTCGGCTCCCCTCGCAACGGCCAGGTGGTGATCTTCCCCGTGCTCGGCGCCCAACGGGTGATCTCGGTCATCTATACGGACAACGGCGACAGCGAGAAGCCGATCGAGGACATCGACATCCTGGAGCTGGTCACGGCCCAGGTCGGCATGGCCTTCGAGAACGAGCTCCTGCGCCGGCAGATCTCGCAGGGCAAGTAATTCTTACTGCTGGAGCCCGGGGTAGGGCTGGGCGGTGTAGCCGGCCGGCGGCTCGTAGGTGCCGGCGGGGGCGTCCTTGGTCTCGATCCCCACCAGCTCCTCGCGGGTCTTGAAACGGCTGTTGCCCATGGTGACGTCCGCCTCCTGGAGCACGGGGAACCCCTCGATCTGAGCGAGCTTCTGGGCCCAGTCCGCCGAGCCCGGCTGGAGGGCGGCGATGCTGGCGGTCAGACGGGTGAGGGCCTGGTGGGAGGCGACGTCCGGGCTGGCCCAGACGGTGGTGTCGAGGTGCAGGCCGGCCGGATTGGTGATGTCTACCCGGTACTTGCGGGAGCTCCAGCTCCCGATTTTTTTGGTCTCGTCCGTCGCCGTCACCCGGGCCGTGACCTGCATCTCCGCCGGGGCGCTGATCTTGCGGGCGTCGACCGGGAGGGCGAGCTCGCTGTAGGTCTTGTCCGCGTGGTTGACCACGTAGAGCTTGCCGCGGTCGAGCCGGAGGATGTAGCTGGTGTCCCCCTCGTCGCGCCGCAGC
>JAICSG010000004.1 GCA_025937035.1 Thermoanaerobaculia bacterium
CGATCAGGCACAGCAGGAAGAGGAGGGCGTGCTTCGCGGACACCTGCATGGGGGTTTCCTCCCTCAGAGCTTCATTCTGCTCTTTCTTACGGAGGAGGGGGGGAAAGCATCTAGGGAAAAAGAAAAAAGGCTGCAAGGACCTCAAGGACTGCAAGGACCTCGAGGACGGAATCCGGCGTCCCTGCGGTCCCCTTAGTCCTCGAGGTCCTTTGACCCTGTCTCAGAACGGAATGTCGTCCTCTTCCGGCTCCCCGCCGTAGCCCCCCTCGTCATAGGAGGGGCCGCCGCCACTGGAGGGCTGGGATTGGGAGGCGCCATAGCCGCCGCCGGCCGCGGGAGACTCGAAGTCGCCGCCGCGCTGGCTCAGCATCTGGAAATTCTCGCAGATCACCTCGGTCTTGTAGCGCTTCTCGCCGGTGTTGCGGTCGTCCCAGGAGCGGGTCTGCAGGCGGCCTTCCACGTAGATCTGCTTGCCCTTGGTGAGGTACTGGCCCGCGATCTCCGCCTGCTTACCCCAGCAGACCACCGTGTGCCACTCGGTCTGCTCCTGCTTCTGACCGTTCTTGTCGCGCCACCGGCGGCTGGTGGCCAAGGTGAAATTGGCGACCGGCTGCCCCGACGGGGTCGACCGCACCTCGGGGTCACGGCCGAGGTTGCCGATCAGGATCACTTTGTTGACCATGTATCCGTTCTCCTCTCGAATCGGTTACGGTATCACAGCGTCCCGCCGACCCAAGGGGGAGCCGTGGCGGGCCGGAGAGCGGCCGCACAGGAAAGGGTTTCCCCACTATACGATAAAAAATGCGTCTCGTCATACAGCGGGTGAGCTCGGCATCGGTGAAAGTCGCGGGAGAGACGGTCGGCGCCATCGGCCGTGGCCTCCTCGTGCTGGTGGGGATCGAGCGGGGGGACCGCCTGGAATCGGTGCGCGCCGCGGCCGAGAAGCTCGCCGGCCTGCGGGTCTTCGAGGACGAGGCGGGCAAGATGAACCTCGACACCGCCGCCGTGGGGGGCGCCTTCCTGATCGTCTCCCAGTTCACCCTCGCCGGCTCGCTCGCCCGTGGCCGCCGCCCCTCCTTCGACCGCGCCGCGCCGCCAGACGAGGCTCAACCCCTGGTCGAGGCCCTGGTGGAGGATCTCCGCCACCGGGGTTTCACCGTCGAGACCGGCCGCTTCCGCGCCATGATGGAGGTCTCCCTGGTGAACGACGGCCCGGTGACCCTGGTGGCGGATTTCTAGGCCTGCCGCCCGAGCGGTTGGCCTCCCGTTTCGAAAATGAGCAGGCCCGAGCGGTCATCTCCCTTGCCCGGCGAAACAATCTCGCGGGGGAAGGCGGTACCCGTGAGATCTTTCCGGAAAATCTCGCGGGGCGGCTTTCCCCTCCGAGATTTTCCGGCCAGGTTTCCAACCCGGCCCGTCATCCATGATTGGATCTGGATTCGGGCTCGCAGGGGAGACCTCCCCCGCGAGATTTTCCGGGAAGATCTCATGGGGGAGCTTCGCCCTCTGAGATGAACGGCGCCGGGCGCCCTCTACGGCACTTCCAGGAAATCGACCGGCACCGGCATGAAGCAGAGCACGAAGAGCAGGAGGGCCACGAGGGCGAGGGCGCGGCGCTTGCCGTCGAGCGGCTCGCTCTCGTCGTAGACCGGCGGGTGGTAGAGGCCGATCACCAGCACGATCAAGCACCAGAGCAGCCAGCCCGGCCAGTAGTAGCCGAGCAGGGCGAGCCCCAGCCAGAGGGGGAGGGCGAGGCGCCGCTGAAGGCGGCCGGTGGCGGCATAGAGGATATGCCCGCCGTCGAGCTGGCCGAGCGGCAGCAGGTTGAGCGCGGTGGCGAACAGGCCCAGCCAGGCGGCCAGGGCGGTGGGGTGGAGGCTCAGGGTCATCCCCGGCCCCAGGGGCCCATGGAAGAGCCGCGTGGCCAGCTCCAGCGCCAGGGACTTCCCGATCACCAGGAGCGTCATGCCGTGGGCGGTGCTCTCGGGCACCGGCTGGGAGTGGGCCACCCCGTAGAGGAGGAAGGGGACCAGCGCCACGAAGCCGGCGATGGGCCCGGCAACCCCGACGTCGAAGAGCTGGCGCTTGCTGTAGATGGGCGCCTTGATCCGGATGAAGGCGCCGAAGGTGCCGAAGTTGATCGGCACGGGAAGGAAGAACGGCGGCGTGCAGGGGATGCGGTAGATCCGGCAGGCGATGTAGTGCCCCATCTCGTGGCAGAGCAGGATGCAGAGCGCCGGGATCGCGAAGGCCAGCCCGATCCTCAGCAGCTCGGGGGTGCGCCAGACGGCGGCGATCGTCGACGGGATGAGGAAGGGGGCGAGGTTGGTGGCGACGTCGGTGCGGCTCATCAGCACCATCACCGGGCTCAGCGTGAGGGTGCAGAGGAAGGTGAGGGCGAAGAGGAGCACCGCCCGGCCGTAGAGCCGGCGCTCCGGGCGCGCGGGGGCCGGGGCGTAGACGTCGCCGGGCGCGGGGACCAGCTCGATGAGGGGGTGGGAAAACGGCGACTCCGGCCGCCTTCCGTCGCTCAAGCGTTCACCCGGGGAGTCAGAGGTTCTTGAGGTCCTTGCCCGGCTTGAAGCGGACCGTCTTGCCGGGGGAGATCGCCACCTCGACGCCGGTCTTGGGATTGCGGCCGACGCCCTTCTTGCGGTCGCGGACCTGGAAGACGCCGAAGCCGCGAAGCTCGATGCGCTTGCCGTCGCAGAGCGCGCTCTTCATGGCTTCGATGATGGTATCGACGGCCTGCGCCGCCTTCACCCGGGGCACATCCGTGATTTCCGCGACGCGGTCGACGATGTCCGACTTGATCATTGCGGCTCCGAAACGGGGGCGAGTCTAGAACGGGTCTGGTGGAGTGTCAACAAAACGGAAATCCTACTGGGCCTTGGCCTTTTTCTGGAGAATACAACGCTCGACGGCGCCGGTGGTGGCCGCCGCCAGGCGCTGCATCTGGGACAGGTCGACCGGTCCCCGGGTGGCGCCGTCGGCGTAGATCACGATCACCAGCCGGTCTTTGATGCGCACCGGCAGCATGACACAGTCGCGCGGCAGGTCGCCCCCCCAGGTACGGGCGAGCTGGCGGTGCGCGGGCATCGGCGGCAGCGGGCCTAAGTAGATGCCGTTGCTGTGCCGCAGGTTGAGGAAGAGCGACGGCTGGTCGAAGCCGATGGAGTAGGCCGCGAAGGCCTCGCGATCGATGCCGGTACCGTGGATGCGCCAGCCGGTGACCCGCTCGCGGCTCACCTGGAAGAGGGCGGCGCGGCGGTGGTCCCGGCCCAGGAAGCCGAGGACCAGGCTCGCCACCTCCTCGAGATCGGAGGCCTTGGCCAGCTCCTCCTCGGCCTCGGCGAGCGTGGTGGGCGCCGGCAGCGAGCGGTCGGCGGCGGCGGGCTCGACGTAGGCGAAGGCGCCGAGGTCGGCCCGCTCCTCGGGAGTGAGCGAGACGCTCTGGCTGCGCATCGGGACCGGCGGCGGCGCGGGAGCGGCCTCCACGGCCGGCGCCACCGCGGCTGCCGCGGCGACCTTGGGGGTGGGCACCGTCACGGCCTTGGACGAGGTGACGCGCGCGGCGACCGCCGGAGCGGGCGCCACGGGCATGGGGGCGGGCGGCGGCGGAGCCACCGGCACCGGAGCGGGCGCGGGCCTGGGCGGGAAGAGCTTGGCGGCCGAGAAGAGATCGGGATCGACCGGCGGCACCGGCCGCGGCGCCGGGGGGGGCGGCAGATCCGGCGGCAGGTCGATCTTCGGCGGCGGCGAGAAGGGGTGGTCGATCGGGCTCAGCAGCTCCTCGCCCGAGTTCGCCGGCGCCTTCTCGGCGGGCTTGTCCCAGAGGAAGCGGGCGCGGTTCAGGCGGTCGAGCACCAGGCCGAACCGGGAGGGGCACTCCTCGTGGTAGTACTTCTCCAGCGCCTCCAGGAGGCGGATCTCCTCGGCCACGAAGACCTTCACCCGCTTGCCGGAGGCGAAGGCGATCTCGTCCTGGGCCGAGAGGTTGCGCGGGTCCATCAGCGCGAGGTCGAGCCGTCCCCCCTCCACCCGGAAGGGGACGGCGCGGCAGCGGCGCGCCAGCTTCTCGGGGACGAGCGCCAGCACCTCGTCGGGGACCCCCCGGAGCTCGTCGGCGTCCGCCGCGGGCACGCCCTGCTGCTCGGAGAGCCCCTTGAGGAGGAGCTCCTCGCTGAGCGCGTCCATCTCCAGGAGGCAGGTGCCGAGCCGGCCGCCGGCCACGTTCTGGTTCTTCAAGGCCCGCGTGAGCTGCTGGACCGTGATCCAGCCGCGCGCCACGAGGAGCTGTCCTAGCTTCGCCATGTCTTACCGCGGATTACCCGAGAGTCTGAGCCTGGTTCCGGAGCCGTTTTCGATCGCGTCTCTAACTCGTTCTGATATCGGTATTTAAGCGCAAGGGCGACATTATAGGTGCGGGTCGATAGCCTTGTAAAGCGGCGAGAGGCGCTGGTATCCTGCAAAGCGTGAAGCTTTGTGTCTCCGCGGTTTGCGCCGCCAGCCTGTCCCTGTCCCTCCTGCCCGCCGCTCTGGGCGCCTCCACCTCTCCGGAAGCGAAGCCGCCCGCGGCCTCCTATCAGTTCGCCCTCGGCAAGCTCCTCGCCGTCGAAGGGTCGGTCAACGACGCGCTGGCCGCCTTCGAGGCCGCCGAGAAGGCCGCCCCCCAGTCGCCGGACACCGCCTACGTCCTGGTGGAGCACGCGCAGCTCCTGGACCGCATGGCTCAGTACCAGCGCAGCTCGCCGCTGCGCGACGACTCGCTCAAGAAGGCCGGCGAGAAGATCGCCGAGGCCCGCCGCCTGGCCCCGGACAACCTCGACGTCCTGCGCGCCGCCGGCGAGATCTACATCGATCTCGCCACGGTCGATCCGTCGAAGCTGGCCGCGGCGCGCGAGACCCTGGAGGAGGTGACCCGGCGCGATCCGCACGACGCGCAGTCCTACCTCACCCTGGGCCGGATCTATCTCGACCAGGGGCAGGCGGAGAAGGCGGCCGGAGTCTTCCGCGAGCTGATCAACAACGTCCCCGAGCAGCGCATGGCCTACGCCCTGCTGGTCGAGTCGCTGCTGCGGGCCAACAAGCCGGAGGAGGCCCAGAAGGCGCTCCAGGACATCGTCGGCTTCGATCCGGGCTCCCTGGAGGCCCGCCTGACCCTGGCCGACCTGCAGACGCGGGCGGGCCAGAGCGCGGCGGCCCTGCAGACCCTGCGCGGCGCTCCCGAGGAGACCCGCGACGATCCGCGGCTCAAGCGCCAGCTCGCCTGGGCGCTCTACCAGAACGGCGATCTCGACGAGGCCCTGAAGGCCCTCGACGCCATCCCCCCGGCCGGCAAGACCAAGGAAGGCGGGGAGACCTCGCAGCAGGGGATCAACCTCCTGCGCGGGCTGATCTACACCGCCCAGGGGCGCAACGACGAGGCGATCGCCCTGCTCTCCAAGCTCCACGACGCCGATCCCAAGGACACCGGCATCGCCCTCACCCTGACGCGGGTGATGGCGCGGGCCGGCCGGCGGGACGACGCCGCGCGCCTGCTCTCCACCCTCGCCGCGTCCCTGGAGAAGGACGGCAAGGCCAAGGAGGCCCAGGAGGTCCGCCTGGAGGCCGCCCAGATCTACGTCGACGGCAAGCAGTGGAACCGGGCCGGCGACGCCCTGAAGCCCCTGCTCGCGGCGCCGGACGACGCCATCCGGCTCCAGGCGGTGGCGCTCGAGGTCGACGCCCTGACCCGCGACAAGCACTACGACGAGGCGCTGGCGCTGCTGGCCAAGGAGAAGGAGACGCCGGCGATCGCCGCCCGGCGGGCCGAGGTGCTGAGCAAGGCCGGCCGGAGCTCCGAGGCCGAGAAGATCCTCTCCGGCCTCGCCGCGGGGGACGAGAGCTCGCAGCTCGCCGCGGCCCAGGCCTGGCAGCGGCTGGAGAAGTACCAGGACTCGATCCCGGTGCTGGAGAAGCTCGCCGCCGCGCATCCCGACCAGGCCCCCACCGGCTTCCTGCTGGGGGCGGCCTACGAGCGCTCCGGACAGCGCGACAAGGCGGTCGCGGAATTCCGGCGGGTGCTCCAGGTCGATCCTGACTTCCATGCCGCGCTAAACTATCTGGGGTACACCCTCGCGGAGGCGGGGGTGAGCCTCGACGAGGCGCTGAAGCTGGTGACCCGGGCGGTGGCTCTCGACCCGGACAACGGCGCCTACGTCGATTCTCTCGGCTGGACCTACTACCGGCTGGGCCGTCCGGAGCAGGCCCGCAACTATCTGGAGCGCGCCGCGCGTCTCGAGCCCGAGGACGCGACTTTGCAAGAGCACCTGGGGGATGTCTATGTGGCGTTGGGGCAGAAGGAGAGGGCGCGGCAGGCCTATCAACGGGCGCTCGAGATCGGAGGGGACAACTCCGACCAGGTCCGGCGCAAGCTGGGAGATCTCGGGAAGGCGGGACCGCACTCGTAGGGCCCTCCGCGGCGAAGGGGCTGGAACGTCTCTACCGTTTCTACCGCTCCTCGTCCTTCTTCTCCTGGTGGGTTGCGCGAGCCCCAGGATTCCCGCCCCCAAGACCCTGCAGCCGCTGCCGGCCCGGGGGATCGCGCCGTGGGAGATCCCCCAGGCGGCCTACGGCTCGCAGCGGCTCTTCCGGGTGAGCTATTCGGGACCGGAGGGGGAGGGCTCGTTCCGGGTCACCCTCCGCCTGGTGTCCCCGGCCCGCTACCAGATCCAGGCCGTCGATCCGCTCGGCCGGGCGCTCTGGAGCCTGGACGTGGTGAACGACTCCGGCGTCTCCCTCAACCACCGCAACCGCACCTTCTGCCGCTTCGACGGGCGCATCGAGGCCGCCGGCGCCTCCCTGGGGCCGTTCCCGCTGCTGGCGCTCCCCTCGCTCCTGCTCGGCCGGGTCCCCTCCGAGCCGGCCGAGGGCTCGCCCACGGCCGAGCCGCGCGGCCGGACCTTCGATTTCAAGGACGACGACGGCCGGCACTGGTACGGGAGCCTGGGCGAGGAGGGGCTGGTGACCAACTGGACCCTCGCCGACGGGAGCACCCCCAAGGTCTGGTGGATGCGGCGCGACGGCGACGCCATCCTCTCCGACCGCGAGCGCGGCGTGCAGGTGCGCTGGCACGAGGTGCTGCGGGAGAACCTCGACAAGGAGCCCCCCACCCTCACGCCCCCCACCGGCTACCACGAGACCGACTGCGGCAGCCCGGACCTCCAGGATTCCTCGGCGCCGGACGAGGATTGAGGCCGCCGATTTGACAGCCCCGCCCCACCCCCTTAGCATATGGACCCCGCGCGAGGGGAGGTCTTGGCCTGCTCACGCGGGCCGCCAACGGGTGGGCTGATCCCTGGAATCAACCCCGAGTGCTCTCCGGAGGTTCCGCCAGTATATAATGCGGGCATAGATGCCGACGCGTGTATAACCAGCGGCTTTACCCCTTTGGCGGAGCTTTCCTGGCCGCGCGGTGGGGAAGGACGCGAGACAATGGAGCGGCGCCTGGAGCTCATGCTCCGGGAGGGCTTACCGGTCGAGCCTTTCTACACGCTGAGGTACGACCAGGGATGACCCGGAGAGGACGCGGATTATGGAGATCACAGAGGTCAAGGTCTTTCCGATTCAAGAAGAGAAGCTGAAGGCGTTTGTTTCCATTGTTTTCGACCATTGCTTTATGGTCAACGATATCAAGATCATCCAGGGGCGGGACGGGCTGTTCATCAGCATGCCGAGCCGGAAGAAGAAGAACGGCGAGTTCAAGGATGTCGCCCACCCGCTGAACAACGAGACCCGGCGGATGATCGAGGACAAGGTGCTGGCGGAGTACGACCGCGTGCTCGCGGAGCGCGGCGAGGCGCCGGCGGACCGGGGGGAGCGCGCCGTGCGGCCCGCCGGGGATGACGCCGAGGAGCCGCGCGCCCTCGCCGCCGCGCCGGAGAAGTCCCTGGAGGAGATCGAGGAGATGCACCTCCGCGACTCCTTCTGGACCGTGTAAGCTAACGTCCCGTGCCCGGGGTCTCCCCGGCCTCGGGTCTGGCACTGGGGCGTCGCCAAGTGGTAAGGCACCAGACTTTGGATCTGGCATCCGGAGGTTCGAATCCTCCCGCCCCAACCAACCAGGGTCCGTCCCGCCGCGTCGCTCGCGGGGCCCCTGCTCCGCGAGCTTCGTCGTCTTATCCAGAGGGAGTCTTTGTAGAGGGGATCATGGCTGGTGAGCTGAAAATCTTCGGCGGACGTGCGCACCCGGCGCTGGTGGCCGAGATCTGCGACTACCTGAACCTCGAGGCGGGCAAGGTGTCCGCGTTCAACTTCTCCGACGGCGAGACCTTCTGCCAGATCGAGGAGAACGTGCGCGGCTCCGACGTCTTCGTCGTGCAGCCCACCTGCGGCCCGGTGAACGAGAACCTGATGGAGCTGCTGATCATGCTCGACAGCTTCAAGCGCTCCTCGGCCTCGCGGGTGACGGCGGTGATCCCCTACTACGGCTACGCCCGCCAGGACAAGAAGGACCGGCCGCGCGTGCCGATCACCGCCAAGCTGGTGGCCGACCTGATCTCCCGCGCCGGCGCCGACCGCGTGCTCACCATGGACCTCCACGCCGACCAGATCCAGGGGTTCTTCGACGTGCCGGTGGACCACCTGTTCGCCGCGCCGGTCCTCCTGGAGGCGGTGCGCGACCTGGAGATCCCCGACCTGGTGGTCGTCTCCCCCGACGCCGGCGGCGTCGAGCGGGCGCGGGCGATCGCCAAGCGCCTGGGAGCGGGGCTCGCCATCATCGACAAGCGCCGCACGGCCCCCAACGAGGCCGAGGTCATGCACCTGATCGGCGACGTCGAGGGGTGCAACGCCCTGGTGGTGGACGACATCATCGACACCGCGGGCACCCTCACCAAGTCGGTCGAGGCGCTCAAGGCCAAGGGGGCCAACCGGGTGCTGGCGGCCGGGGTGCACGGCATCCTCTCCGGCCCCGCGATCAAGCGCATCGCCAGCTCCCCCTTGGAGATGGTCCTGATCACCAACACGACGCCGGTGGACGACAAGCTCGCCAAGCTGCCCAAGCTGCGCCCGCTGTCCGTGGCCGCCCTGCTGGGCGAGGCCATCCGCCGGATCCACGAGAACAGCTCGGTGAGCTCCCTGTTCGTCTGATCCAAGCAGAAAAAAAGAGAAGCGAGGAAATACCCATGAGCGACACGATGACGATCGAAGTCAACCCCCGGGAGGAGACCGGGAAGAACGCCAACCGGCGGGCCCGCGCGGCCGGCAAGATCCCGGCGGTGGTCTACGGCGGCGGCAAGGAGAGCGTGGCGATCCAGATCGACCGCAAGACCCTGATCGACACCATGAAGGGTCACAGCGGCGAGAACCCGATCTTCCTGCTGAAGCTCGGCGACAAGGAGCGGCACGCGATGATCCGCAACATGGAGGTCGATCCGGTGAGCCGCCAGGTGATCCACATCGACTTCCAGCGGGTGATGATGGACCAGAAGATCCGCGTCACCGTGCCGGTCGAGATCGTCGGCACCGCGTTCGGCGTGAAGACCGAGGGGGGCATGCTCGACTTCGTCACCCGCGAGGTCAACGTCGAGTGCCTGCCGGGCGAGATCCCGAAGCACATCGACTGCGACGTTACCGATGTCCACGTGGGCCAGCACGTCGAGGCCAAGGACCTCAAGCTGCCGCAGGGGGTGACCCTGCTCGACGATCCGGACAAGGTCATCATCTCGCTCGGCCACGGCCGGATGGAGACGGCGGCCGAGGCGGCGGCGGCCGAGCGCACGGAGCCCGAGGTCATCAAGAAGACGAAGGCCGAGGAGTAGGGCCCACCCGCCCGCATGCGCCTCCTCCTCGGGTTGGGCAACCCGGGCGAGCAATATCGCGACACCCGCCACAACGTGGGCTTCCGGGTGATCGACGAGCTCGCCCGGCGCTGGCAGATCCCCGTCGACCGTCTGGAGTGCAACTCCCTCGCGGGTCAGAAGACCGGCGAGGGGGACGACATCCTTCTGGTCAAGCCCCAGACCTACATGAACCGCAGCGGCTACGCCGCCCGCTGCCTCGCCGAGCGCCACGCCCTCGACCCCGCCGCCGTGCTGGTGGTCTACGACGAGGTGAACCTGCCCCTGGGCAAGCTCCGCCTTCGCCGCTCGGGGAGCCCCGCCGGCCACCGCGGCCTCGAATCGATCATCGAGAACCTCCGCACCTCCGAGATCCCCCGCCTCCGCCTGGGAGTGGCCCCCGAGGGAGGGGTGACCTACGAGGACCTCGCCGACTTCGTCCTCGCCCCCTTCGCGCCGGAGGAGCTCGAGGCCGTCGAGGAGATGGTCCGCCGCGCCGCCGACGCCTGCGAGGTCTGGGTGAGGGAGGGGGTGGAGGCGGCGATGCGGGGGTTCAACGGGTAGAACGGCTTGCAATTTTCCCCAACCCGTGTAAAATCTCTCCCCTTGTCACCGGGCGGGCCTCTGGCGCCGCCGATCTTCAACCTCTCTGTTCCGCTCGCAGCGGGACCGACCCAAGGCCATAGGGAGGCGATCCAGCACCCATGCGCACGTACGAGCTGATGTTCGTGGCCGACCCTCGCGTCTCCGATGAGGACGTCGTCGCCATGACGCAGGATTACAAGAACATGATCACGGCCGGCGGATCCCAGATCACCGGCGAAGAGAGCTGGGGGCGGCGCAAGCTCGCCTATCCCATCAACAAGGTCAACGAGGGCAAATACGTCCTGCTCTACATCAGCAGCGAGAGCGGCAAGACCGCGCTGCCCGAGGTGGAGCACCGGATGCGCCAGAACGACCGCATCCTCCGCTACCTGACGGTACGCACCGACGAGGACCTCAAGCGGGCCGCCCGCCGGCCGGCCAAGAGCGGCGGCGCCTCCTCGGAGGACCGCGAGCGCCACGACCGGATGGGCGACGACGGCGAGCCCGAGGAGGAGGTATAAGCCATGGCGCGCGCAAGAAAGGTCTTCTTCCGCCGGCGCAAGGTCTGTAAGTTCTGCGCCGACAAGATCGACTACATCGATTACAAGGACGTCAAGCTCCTGCAGCAGTTCATCCCCGAGCGCTCCAAGATCCTGCCGCGGCGGATCTCGGGCACCTGCGCCAACCACCAGCGCCCCTTGCAGCAGGCGATCAAGCGGGCCCGCCATCTGGCGCTCATCCCGTTCACCACGGACTAGGAGGGTAGCGTGAGAGTCATTCTGCTCAGCGATCAGCGCCACCTCGGCCGCCGTGGCGAGGTGGTGGACGTCAAGCCGGGCTTCGGCCGCAACTACCTGGTCCCCCAGGGGATCGCGCTGGAGGCGACCGACGCCAACATCAAGTTCTTCGAGCACCAGCGGGCCAAGATCGACGCCCGCCACACCAAGGAGCGCGAGGCCGCCCAGGAGATCGCCAACCGGATGGGCAGCCTCCGGCTGGAGATCCCCAAGCGGGTCGGCGAGACCGACACCCTCTACGGCTCGGTCACCGCGGGCGACGTCGCCGAGGCCCTGGAGAAGAAGGGCTTCACCATCGACCGCCGGCGCCTCGATCTCGAGGGGGGCATCAAGACCCTCGGCGATCACCCGGTGCGCATCGAGCTCCATCCCGAGGTGGTCGCCGAGGTGACCGTCTCGGTGGTGCGGGAAGAGTAGGCCTACCCTTTCCGGAGCGCCGGCATGGCGGCGAGCGACGACAACTCACCTCCGCGCCGGCCTCCGGTCCTCGACGACTTCCTCGTCGAGCCCACCCGCGATCTCACAGACTGGCGCTGGCTGTGGTCGGGGGACCACCCGTTCCCCATCCGCAGCCACCGCGGCGTCCTGGGCCGCCTTCTGGTCGGCTTCAAGCGCCTCTTGCGCCCGCTGGTCAAGACCCCCCAGAACGACCTCTGGGAACGGCAGCGCACCTTCAATCTGATCCTCCTGGAGCATCTGGAGCGCCTGGAAGCGGCGCGCGCCGACCATCTGCGGCGCATCGAGTACCAGGAGGCCCTCGACTCCGAGGGGATCCACGAGATCATGCGTCACAACGACGCCCTCTTCGCCCGCGCCGACCAGAAGCTCGACCGCTACCGGCGGGAGGCCCGCGACCTCCTGGGCAGCCTGGGCGCGGCGCTCGCCACGGTCCGTTCAGGCGTCTCCACGCCGGAGGCGGTCGAGGCGGTGGCCCGGGCTCACGAGGAGCACGGTTATCTGGAGCTGGAGCGGCGCTACCGCGGCACCGAGGAGGAGATCCGCGAGCGGATCGCCGCCTATCTGCCCTATTTCGAGAACGTGCCCGGACCGGTGCTCGACCTCGGCTGCGGCCGGGGGGAGGCACTGGCCCTGCTGCGCGACCACGGCATCGCCGGCCGCGGGGTGGATGCGAGCGAGCGGATGGTCCAGCTCTGCCGCGAGCGCGGCCTGGAGGCCGAGGCGGGAGACCTCTTCGCGGTTCTGGCCGGGGTGGAGGAGGGGAGCCTGGGCGGCGTGGTCTCCTTCCACGTCATCGAGCACCTCCCGGCGGCCTCGCTCGACCGGCTGGTGCGGCTCGCCTATAGGGCGCTCCGTCCGGGCGGCGTGCTGATCCTGGAGACTCCGAATCCGCTCTCCGTGGCGGTGGCCGCCCGCAACTTCTGGCTGGACCCCACGCACGTCCGGCCGGTCCACCCGGACAGCCTGAAGCTGATGTGCGAGCTCGCCGGCTTCGATCCCGTCGAGCGCCTGGACCTCCGTCCCTTCCCCGCGAGCCAGCGCCTGCCCGAGATCGACCTCGCCACCCTCCCGGCGGATCAGCGGCCCCTGGCCGACCAGGTCAACCGGCTGCGGGACCGGCTGGACGAGGTGCTTTTCGGGTATCAGGATTTCGGGATGGTGGGGCGGAAGCCGCCCCACCCCTAAAGGCCTACGGCGGTGGCGGCTCCGTGGCCGGCGTATCCGCCGGGCCGGGGGTCGGCGGCGGCTCGGGCTGGCCGGGCTGGTTGGCCTTGTTCGGCATGTTCTCCCCTTCCTTCGGGATGTAGAAGGCCTTCTGCTGGTACCAGGGGAGACTGGCGATCGTCGACCATTGCGAGCTGTACTGCCGGTTGGGCTCGGTGCCGGCCACGAACGCTTCCTTGATCACCCGGTCCCCCTTGTCCGAGAGGAGGCCCGAGTAGTACTCGACGTCCTTCAGCAGCACGCCCGGCGGCACCTGGAAGGAGTCCCCCTTCTTCAGCCAGCCGGTCGCCAGTCCGTCCTCGGCGATCGCCCGCCACATGGGGAGCGCGGCCACGGCGCCGCTCATGCCGGCGCCCAGCGAGCGCTTCACGTCGTAGCCGATCCAGGTGAGGATCGTGTAGTGGGGGGTGAAGCCCACGAACCAGGCGTCCGAATAGTCGTTCGTGGTGCCGGTCTTGCCCGCGATGTCGATCGGCAGGTCGTGGATGTCGTAGGCCGTGCCGTGATCGACCACCCCCTCCATCATGTGGGTGAGCACGTAGGCGACGGGCGGGGTGAAGGAGATGTAGGTGGCCGGGAAGCGCTGGAACAGCACCTGACCGTCGGGGGTGGTGATCTTGTCGATGTAATAGGGCTCGACGTGGGTCCCCTGATTGGCGATCGTCGCGTAGGAGGCGGCCACCTCCATGGGGATGAGGTCGGCCGCGCCGAGCGCGATGCTGGGCCAGGTGGGGAGGTTCGTCTGGATGCCGGCGCGGTGGGCGAAATCCACCACCCGCTTGCCGCCCACCAGCTCGAACAGCTTCACCGCCGGCACGTTGATCGACTGCTCCAGCGCCCGCCGCAGGGTCACGATCCCGTAATGCTTGTGGTAGTAGTTCTCGGGCCGGTAGCTCAGCTTGCCGTCGGCGCCGATGAACGAGGTCGGCGCGTCGAGCAGGGTGTCCGCCGGGGTCCATCCGGCCTCGATGGCGGCGCCGTAGACGAACGGCTTGAACGACGACCCCACCTGGCGCCGCGCCTGGGTGATGCGGTTGAACTTGTTGCGGTCGAAGTCCCAGCCGCCGACCATGGCGCGCACGGCGCCGGTCTGGCTCTCCAGCACCAGGGCGGCGGCCTCCATCCGCGGCTCCTGCTCCAGCATCAGCCGGGGCTCCGCGTCGGCGGCGGGCGGCGGCGCCGGCGCCTGGCCGGCCTTGGCGGGCTTCGATGTCTGCTTCGGCTGGGGCACCTCGAAGCGGAACCAGGCGACCGAGCCGCGCTTCAGGAGCTCGCCCGGCTGCTTGCGGTTGGTCCAGGCGATCCCCTCGGGGCCGAGCGTGTAGGTCCCCTTGCCGATCTTCACGCTGGCGCTCTTGGGCCCCGACTCCAGCACGAGCCCCTGATACCAGCGGCCGGGCACCGGCTTGCCCTGATCCCAGGTGGGGAGCTGCTGCGTCTCGACGTCCGCCTCCTTGATCTCGCCGATCGGGCCGCGCCAGCCGCGCCGGTGGTCGATCTTCAGAAGCCCCGAGCGGATGGCGTTCTCGGCCGCCTTCTGGATCTGCGGATCGAGCGTGGTCTGCACCTGCAGGCCCCCCTCGTAGAGCTTGGTGTCGCCGTAGCTCTGCTCCAGGCTCTTGCGCACCTCCTCGCTGTAGTAGGGGGCGAAGGTCTGCTCGCTCTGCTGCGGGACCACCAGGAGGGGCTGGGCCACCGCGCGGTCGTAGTCGGCCTGGGTGATGTAGCGCTCCTCCAGCATGCGGCGCAGCACGCGGTCGCGCTGCTTGCGCACGAGGTCGGGCGTGCGGTACGGGCTGTAGCGGCTGGGGGCGGGGATGATCCCCACCAGCATGGCCGCCTCGGGGAGGGTCAGCTTGGTGGCCGGCTTGCCGAAGTAGTAGCGCGAGGCGGACTCGACCCCATAGTTGCCGTGGCCGAGGTTCACCAGGTTCAGATAGAGGGTGAGGATCTGCTGCTTGGTGTGTTTCTTCTCCAACTCGACGGCGACGAACGCCTCCTCGACCTTGCGGCGCCAGGTGCGCTCGCGAGAGAGGAAGAGGGTGCGGGAGAGCTGCATGGTGATCGTCGAGGCCCCCTCCTTCACCCGGCCCGAGCGCAGGTCGGTGACCGCGGCGCGGGCGATGCCTAAGGCATCGATGCCCCCGTGCTGATAGAAGTTGGAGTCCTCGGAGGCGAGCAGCGCGGCCTCCAGGACCCTGGGGATCTCGCTCTGCTTGAGCATCACCCGGCGCTCGTGGGCGAAGGTGGTGTAGACGTTGCCGTTCTTGTCGTAAAGCTGGGTGACCAGGCTCGGCCGGTAGTCGCCGCCGAGCGCCTCCACCCGCGGCACGTGGATCGCCGCCGCCACCGCGACTCCGGTGACGGCGCCGACCAGCAGCGCCGCGAGAGCCGGCCAGATCCAGCGCAACAGGCGCCTGGGCTCGCGGGACGGGGAGACGACGGGGGGACGGCGCTCGGGAAGGGGCTCATACTCCATAGGTGGAGATTATAGGGCCGCCCGGGCATCCATGCCCGGGCGTGTGATAGAAAAAGGCCCTGGAGATCCACCCGGCCCCTGGAGACCTCATGGAACCCCCGCGCGTCGAGCCCGCTCCACCCCCCACGTCCCCGTTCAATCCCCAGCCCCGTCCGGCGGCGGGCGGCTGTCCCAAGCCGCTGATCTTCGGCTGCCTCGGGCTGCTGGTGCTCGTGGGGATTGGATTCCTGGGCTTCTTCTTCTACGTGGGGACCCACGTCGGCCAGCTCCTCCAGTTCTCGCTGCGGCAGTCGGAGACGGCGGTCACCCAGCAACTGCCGCCGGACGTGACGCAGGAGGACCGCCAGCGGCTCCATCAGGCCTTCTAGGCGGCCCGCGACCGCGCCAGCCACTCCGCCCGGGCGCAGGACATCGCCGAGTCCAGCCAACAGCTCCAATTCAAGATGCTGCACGTCGTCCGCCGGGGGCAGGAGGGCAAGCTCACCCGCGCCGACGTCCAGGACCTCACCCAGACCCTGGAAGAGTTCGCGCGGACGGGGAGGGCTCCGGACGCTCGATAGGCCCGGCCTCGATCTGGTTTCCGCCGGGCGGCGGGTACATCGCCGGCGGGCGGTCGAGGTCGACCCGCGCGACGTCGGTCCAGGGCACGTACTCGGCGGGCTGGCGGCCGCCGGCGAAGACCAGCACGCCGGCATTCCCCTTGCCGAGATCGCCGGAGCGCTCGAGCCGCAGCTCCTCGCCGCTCTGGAGGGTCACCCGGGCGCGCTCTTCCCGGCCGGGGAGCACGATCGAGGCGATCAGGCCGAAGGGGAGGGTGTAGTCCACGCCCTGGGCTGGGGCGTCGAGCGTATCGGTGGACTCGCTCTCATCGAGGTCGTAGACCAGCCGGCCGGCCAGGCGGCGGCCGGCGCGGGTGGTGACGCTGCCCGCGAGCGGGCGCCCCGGGGGGAAGTCGCCGTAGGCCGGACCGGTATCTCCGGGGGGGCCGGGGCTGAAGTCCACGCGCTCGAAGGCGTCCCAGGAGACCAGCACCCGGCCGTAGCGCCGGTCGTCGACATAGATCCCGCGGTTGTCGTGGCCGACCTCGCGGGAGCCGGAGAGGACGATCTGGCGGCCGTCGAGCAGCGTCACCAGGGCGCTGTCGCGCGAGCGGCGCGCGATGGAGTGGATGGTGTCGAAACGAAGGCTGAGCTTACCTTTGGAGGTATGACCGTCGAGCGTGTCGGGACCGACGCACTCCTGCCGGTCCCACTGGACGAAGCCGGTGAAATCGCCTTGCCGCGTGCGCACCGTGCCGTGCAGCCGGGAGGGGACGGCGCTGAGCGGAGGGGTGGGGAGGAGCTCGATGGTGCGGATGCGCAGACTGTCGAGGTCGACGACGCCCCGCTTGCCGTCCCATACCCGCACGCCGTCGTCGAAGTCGCTGGCGTCGAAGCGGTTGAGGTCGAATACGGTGCCGCTCTTGAGCGTCACCCGCACGTCGCGGCCGCGCGCCTCGATGCGCGCGATGTCGCCGAAGCGCGCCATGAAAGGCCGGCTGAGGTCGATCGGGCGCTCCCGGTGGGCGATCTCGACCCCGAGGATCTCGATCGGGCGGCGCTCTCTGGGCAGCCGCCCGGGCGGCACGTGCGCGGCCCAGGGGTTCCTGGGCTTGAAGCCGTTGAAGTAGTCCCCCCAGAACGCCTCCTGATCGCCCCCCCAGCGCAGACGCCCCTCGTAGATGGCGCCGTCGACGGTGGTGATCCGGCCGTAGAGGCAGCCCGGGTGAGTCTCCGGCGCCGGCGCGGTCGAGGGTGGGACCGCGGGCGAGGTCGCCGCGGCGGGGTGGACGTCTCTCTCGCGGGCCCGGTGGCGGACGGCGAGGGCGAGGAGGACGAGCACGATGGCTAGCGCTCCGTTGGCGATCAGGGTTCTCTTCATGGCCGGCTCTCCACCGAAGGCACGAGTCTCATGCCGCGTTGCGGCCTGCCTTCGCTGCATCCCAATATACTCATGGCGTTAGCTGCAAAAGAATGACGCCCGTCCATCTCCCGGGTATCATAACTTTATGAACAGGACTGGTTTCATGCTCTTCCTGCTCCTCGGCTCGGCAGGGCTCGGCGCGGCAGGCCACCCCGCCCGCGCGGCTCAACTGGTGGCGATCGACCCCGAGGATTACCTTTACACCGACGTCTTCCCCAATCCTCCCGCGGTGGCCGCCCAGCCCGGCGGTCCCTATGTCATCGCCTGGGACGACGACACGTTTGCACCCCAAGACGGATCTTTCTCCTACCGCTACACCACCACCGACGAAAACACCGTGGACGGGGTTTACAACTCAATTTACAGCCCGACCGGTGTGCCTTCCGTGGACGCCGTCACGGCGGGACGGCAGGGCTTCGACGTGCTCTGGCATACCGTGTCCTACGAGGACGAGCCGACGCTCTTCTACCGGGCCCATCTCGATCCGCGGGGCATGCCAGAAGGCCAGCCGGTCCGCCTGGGCGGAGCCGGCACCCAATGGGTCTGGCAGGTCCGGGGCAACGGATACATGGCCGGCTGGTCGCTGCCAGGCAAGCATGGCATCGTGGCCCGGCGCCTCACGACCTCAGGCCGGCGGACGGGGCCGCAGCTGAGCCTCAACAGCCGCCCGATCGATAGCCCGATGGCGGTGTCCGTCGTGGGCCTCGCCGACGCGAGCTTCGTCGCGGTCTGGCTCGGGACCCAGCCGGGGAGCCCCGGGACCGCGGTCCTGCGCGCCCGGCGGTTCTCTCCTTCCGGCAAGCCTCTGGGGCCCGATTTCGACGTCAATACGATCCCCCTGGGTGAGCTCGACCCGTCCTCCGACTTCGGCCCCGGGCTCAAGGTCGCCGCCGCTCCCGGCGGAGGATTCGTCGTTGCCTGGTCCTTCTCTCAAGGATATCTGCGCTGGTTCAATGCGTCGGGCACCCCGCTGGGCCCCGAGCTCAAGTCCGAGTTTCCCGAGTCGCTGGCGTTCGACGATACAGGGGATCTGGTGCTGTTCGACACCTATCAGGTCCATCTCTACGATCCGCAGGGAAAGCCTCTGGGGCCGCCGGTGGACGTGAATGCCGACGACATGGAAGAGCCCTGGGGAGGCGATGTGGCCTGGACGGGAGACTCGTGGCTCGTCACCTGGGTGGCCGCCATTCCACCCTATGACCAGAGCGCCATCTTCGTGCGGCGGTTCGCGAAAAGGTGAGCGCCTGTTCTGTTTCGGCAGCACCTCGGGCTGGCCCGCCTGCCTACTCCTTGGCGCACTCGTAGGCCGTGCGCGCGCGGTGCCCGTCGAGCCAGTCGGGGCGGCCGAGGAGGAGTAGCGTGCCGCCCGGTGCGGGCAGGTAGGCCCGGCAGGCTCGCAGGGCCACCAGCCTGAGGGCTCGCTCCGCCGGATAGGCCGGCACGTTCAGCTCATCGTACGACCACCGGTTGAGATCGATGAACGCTGGCGCCGTTTGCTGCCACGTGTTGCTGCGAATGACCTTGGGCAGTGCCGCGATGCTGGCCTGCGAAATGACGATCACCGCCTGCATGGTGTTGCCGGAGTACAGGGCCGCTGAGAGATAGCTGTCCCAGAAACCCCAGAAGCTCAGCGCCGGCATCACCCAGGCGAGGGCGAGCACGACCCATTCCCGCGGTCTGGGCCGCTTGCGGGATGCCTTGGGGATGGGTAGGTCTTCCCCGGCAAACAGAACGATCACGCTGGCCGCCATCGCAACGTTCCAGACCCACACCACCGAGTTTTCACCGCTCGCCAGAAGGATGGCGACATTCGTTCCATGCAATAGCACGGCTCCGGCGATTCCGACGCGGCGGAGGCGCCGGCTGGCGAGGGTGAGGGCGATCCCGAGCTCGGCGGCCGGCGGTGCCCAGCCCAGGCTTTGCAGCCAGAGCGCATGCCGCGCCGCGATGCCGCCAATGAAGTCCGGCCAGGTGCGGGTGACAAACGAGACGTTCATTTTTTGCACCGCGCCCCAGAAGTAGAGCGCGACGAGCAGCGATCGACAGATCCTCAGGACGGCGTGTTGATCATCAGCCGGCGAGGCGGTGGACCCGAGCACGGCCAGCAACAGCGCATCCTCGTAGACCCAGGGCTGAAGCCGGGATTGATCGCTCGCGACCAGCAGGGCGAGGGCGATCAGCGCGACTCCGATCGCCGCGCGAGAGCGCGATCGCTCCGTTAATCCCAGCGCAAGACCCGTGACCACCAGCAAGAGCAACGCGACCTCTGCCGCGAGGGGTATTTCGGCCAACGGGACAATGGGCGCGCGCGGATAGAGGCGATCGACCGCTACCCACAGCCGCGGTGACATCGCGATTCCAGCCAGCAAGCCCACACTGGTGATTCGCAGCATCCAGCGCAGACGCAGGCGTGGCTGCTGTGGCGCGCGGGTTGGCATTGAAGGAGTAGGCGCGGGGGGCCGGGAGAACGTTACAGAAGGATCATCCCGGCAAGAAGCATTACCCGAAGTCAATATCCGTTGGATGGTTCTGGCGCACGATGGTATTGCGATGGATGTGCACGCGGGCGGGATCGCCCTGGACGAAGATTCCACCGCCGTGTGCCCGCGGGCTGCCATTGCCTGTGATGACACTGCCTCCGAGCTGGCAGTCGAGAGGTGCGTTGAAGTAAAGGCCCGCGCCCTCGCACGACGCTCCGTGCAGAGCGTTGTCGGTAACGCGGCTGCGCCACAGGCGCAGCGTGCTTCGCTCGCACCAGACCCCGCCTCCGCGGGCGCTCCCCTCCGCATACACCTCGTTCGCCTGAATCGTGCTGCCCGCGATCTCGACCTGGCAATCCTGGAAGAAGAGCCCACCTCCGCCAGCGGCCGCCGGCAGAGGGCCACGATCGATGACGTTCCCGGTGACGGTTGACTTCTGGATTCGGACCCTGGAGCCTCGGCAAAGCAAGCCGGCACCGTAAGGCTCGTCAGCCCCCTCGCCGGCGTAGCTCCCGGCGACGACGCACTCCTGCAAGCTGATCGATGAGCTCACGGCCCAGAGGCCGCGGCTGCGAGCCTTGGAACGCATTTCAATGCCGCTCAGATGAAGCGTCGAACGCTCCACACTGAGCACCGCCAACCCGCCATCACCGCTGAGGGTGACGCCCCGCCTGGACAACCGGGCGCTCTGAATCACGACATAGGGCTTGTCGATGACGCGCAGGGATTCGGCGTACCTTCCAGGCGCGACCACGATCGTCGTGGGACCGCTGGCCGCGTCGAGAGCCGCTTGAATCGTAGAGAGCTGCTGCGGGACGAAGAGGATCTCGTGCGCGGCGGTCTCTCTCACCGTTGGCCGTGCTCTTCGAGCAGGGCACGCAGGCGGGCGATCTCAGCGTCTTTCGCCCTCTCCGACTCTTCCGATGTGGGGATCAGAGTGCCGTCCGGGTGGAAGAGGCGGACCCAGTCGTAGCGCCTTTCCTCCACGACGCCGTGCCACAGACCGACGAGCACCCCGAGCTGCTCGCTCCAGAGCCGTCCATTCTCGTCGGGCTGAATCGGCTGGTAGAACCGGCCCGCCAAGCGTAGTCCCTCCAGCTCGCGCGTCTCGGGGTCGTAGAAAAAGTACTCCGCCGCGTGGAAGACCCGGGCATAGAGGTCCCGCTTCTCGGTGCGATCGACGTGGGCCGTGGAGGGGGAGAGCATCTCGAAGACGACGTCCGGCAGGCGCCCGCCTTCTTCCCACGCGATCCACATCCTGCGCTCGTGATCCTCGACGCCGCCCACCCAGAAGACGTCCGGCCCGCGGAAGGTCCGCTTGGGCAGCTTCTTCTCTTCCTCTTCCGCGACCTCCCGGGCCTGCTCCACGGAGAAGTACACGAACATGTTCGCACCGGTATAGAAGTCGGTCCGCCCCTGCTCCGCCATGGCCCGGCGGATCAGCCCGCGAAGAAGGGGAAGCTCATAGGTATGCCACTCGGTCTCCAAAGGCTCTCCGTCGCTGTCGACGAGCTCGAAGGGCAGAGGCGTGAGGGCCGCGGCGGCGGGCTGGCTCATGGCATGCTCCCTGCGGAGTCGTTCCTGAGGAGGATCTTATTCCGCATAGTGGGTAAAGAGAAGGGGAGATCAGCCTCCACGTCCTTCTCCTGGACGACAGGATAGCACGAGGGGGGCTCTTCGACTCCCCGTCACTGCGCCGGGCCGGGCCAGCCCTGCTGCCCGTACCAGTAGAGGAGGTCGCCGCTCTCGAAGTCGTCGGCGGAGATGGCCGGGTACACGCGGACGTTGTCGATCAGGAGTAGGGATGGCGGGAAACCGAGGCGCTCCTGGACCCGGATGATCGGGAAGAGGGTGGAGGAGCCCGGGTCCGGGACGGGAGGTGACAGGACCCGAAGGTGGTGCCACCCGGCGTCGCCATCCCGCACCGTCGGGGAGACCGACGTCCCGGTGATGGGCGTGCCACAGGTCGCGAGGTAGCTGGGGCTGGACCACTGGAAGACCAGCGTGACGGCCCCCACCGGAACGCTCTGCGGCCCGTCCGGGAAGCGGACGTCGGCCTCGAAAACATAGCGGCTCCCGAAGTGAGTGGGAGGCGCGAAGCAGCCCGCGTATACCTCCCCTTCCTCGCCATCCGCCGTCACGGCCAGTGAGCCGGACGCCAGGGACTGACCGGCATCGCGAGGGTCCCAGTAGAAGTCCCTGAGCGCTCCGCCGCCCCAACCGCCGATGTCACGATCGAAGGTCCCGTTCACGACGAGGTTCTCGTCGGCACGGAGCGCCGTGACGCCCAAGGCGAGAGCCAGGAGGCCGCTGAGGAGGATCTTCATGGGTGTGCTTGCAGTCACAAGCAGTGTAGCGTCACCAATGTAGAGGCTGCAAACCCGCAAACGCCATCTGAGGACATACGGCTGCCACCCGCCCCTCGCACAGCGGGTGGCAGCCGAGGAGGGACGCCAGAAGGACGGGCCCGTAACCGTCCCCCTGGCACAGCGTCAATTTTCAATGAACCGCTTCGGCCTTTGGGAGTGGATCTTCGAGGGTGTGTCTCGAGGCGTGTTGGTATACGGATGGGAGGCGGAGAGCGTTGAGCCCGGAGCCGCCCCGCCTGGAGTGGCTGGGGGAGGGGCCGCCCGCCCCGGATTCTGCGCGGCTCGCCCCGCGGTTTGCGCCGTCTGCCCCGGATC
>JAICSG010000928.1 GCA_025937035.1 Thermoanaerobaculia bacterium
CCACCGCGCCGGGAGGCGCGGCCCTGCTCCAGACGGGCTCGGACGTGCTGGCGGCGTCGTTCTCGCTGCCGGCCAACGTCGAGGCGGCCTATCTCGACGTGATCCCGCAGAGCCAGTCGAGCGACGAGTTCTGGTACACCTGCGTGCCGGACGACGCCGCCAACGTGGTCTTCAGCTGCGGCGGCACCGCCTTCCGGGAGGCCGAGGTGACGGTGGACGGCCAGCCGGCGGGCGTGGCGCCGGTCTATCCGTGGATCTACACCGGCGGCATCGATCCCCTGCTCTGGCGGCCCATCCCCGGCGTGCAGACGTTCAATTTCCTCCCCTACCGGGTCGACCTCACCCCGTTCGCGGGCGTGCTCAGCAACGGCCAGCCGCACCAGGTGGGGGTGAGCGTCTACAACGCCAACCACTACTTCCTGGTGGCGGCCAGCCTCCTGCTCTTCCAGGATCACGGGTCGGCGCAGGTGACGGGGGCGGTGACCCGGAACACCCTCGGCGCGGTGCCGGCGCCGTCGATCCAGGAGAACCTCACCACGGCGCCGGACGGCACGGTGACCGGCACCATCTCGACCCGGCAGCAGCGGGCGTTCGAGCTCGCCGGCTACGTCGACACCTCGCACGGCCGGGTGGAGACCACGGTGCGGCAGGCTCTGAGCTTCTCGAACCAGCAGAGCTTCCTGGTCTCGAACACGCAGTACGTGCAGAAGATCGACCAGGGCACCGAGATCGAGTCGTCGGTGGACTCGAAGAGCCCCGGCTCGGTGGCCCACTCGGAGAAGCACCTCTCCTATCCGCTGGCCCTCGACTACACCTTCCTGGCCAACGACGACGGCTCGGGCTCCCAGACGACGTCGATCGATCAGGAATACAACAGCCAGGAGGCGCTGGGCGGCAACGCCGTGGATTCCGGCCTCAACCGGGTCTCGAACGTGGTGAAGAGCGCGGACACGCTCCTCTTCAACGCCTCGGGGGCGATCACCGGCTACCAGGACCGCGACAGCTCGCAGTCCTACGTCGCCCGCGGCTCCGGTGGCGCCTGCTACAGCAAGCAGGTGACCTCCGCGAACGGCGTGGTGACGGGGGTGGTGAGCGGGCAGGGGTGCGGGAACCGGGATCACTGAGAGATCCGAGAAGCGTTTTCGTAGGGGCGGGGACAAGTCCCCGCCCGGCAACGTTGAGGGCGGGGACAAGCCCCGCCCCTACGTTCCCCTTTCCAACCTGCGTAATTCCTCCGCCAACACCCCCAGCGCCACCCCCGGCGCGAACCGCGCCAGCACGGCCTCCCGCGCCCTCCCGCCCATCTCGGCCCGCAGAGAAGCGTTGGCGATCAGCTCCTGGAGGCGGTCGGCGGCGGATTCGGCGGAGCCGGGGGTGAAGAGGGTGCCGGTCCGGCCGGCGTCGACGAATTCGGGGAAGGGGGCCTGGTCGGGCGCGGCCACGGCGCAGCGGCGGGCCATGGCCTCGGCGATGGTCAGGCCGAAGGACTCCCCCCGCGAGGTGGAGATCACGGCGCCGCCGGAGTCCCGCACGGCGTCGAGGAAAAGGGGGATGCGGCCGTAGGGCAGAGCGCCAAACCAGCGCAGGCGGCGCAGCGCCTGGGCATCCCGCGCGGCCTTCAGCAGTTGCTCGGGGCCGTCCGCCTCGACCGCCTTGCCGATGATCCACGCCTCGTGCTCCACGCCCCGGCGGCCCAGGAGGCCGGCGATCTCCACGAAGCCACGCCAGTTCTTGTGATCGTCGAGGCGGCCGATCCAGGCCACCACGGGATGGGGCGGCGGCGCGGGGAACGGCGGCGGCTCCGCCACGAACTCCTCGCGCAACGGATTGGGGATCACTCGCACCGGCACCCCCTCCCCCACCCGCTCCCGCGACAGCCGCGCCTGCCCTTCCGACGGGCAGAAGACCGCCGCCGGACGGTAGGCCGCGAGACCCCGCAGGTACTCGATGTTGGCGAGGTAGGCGGAGTGGCACTCCATCACCAGCCGCGGACCTTCGGAGGGCCTGGCGAAGCCGGGGAGCACCTCCTCGGAATCGATCGAGCTGAGGAGGTCGAACCGCTCGCGGCGGGCATAGCGGAGGCAATCCTCCACCGGACCGACGTGCAGGCGGTCCTCCCGGCCCCGGAAGATCGATCTTCCGCCGTAATCGTGGAAGAACCAGGCGTGCGCCTCGATCCCGGACGCGGCCAGGCCGTCCAGCCGGGCCCGCAGCACGGCCTCGACTCCCCCCAGGGTCAGGTACTTGTAGACGCACAGGACTTGCACGATGGGACCTCGAAGAGGGCCCGCTTCTCGGCCACCCGCTGGCCGCCGCCGGCGAGGG
>JAICSG010000246.1 GCA_025937035.1 Thermoanaerobaculia bacterium
ATGGCGCGACGGGAGACCCGGAATCCAAAGACCCTCTGCTGCTGACCCGGAGCGGTGAGACCGTGCTGATCTCAACCCATGCGGTGCCGGCGGGGTTCGGGATCGCTGAAGCCCGCGAGCTCGTCGGCCGTCCCTATTTGCGGGATCACGAGCTCCAGCTCTCGGCGGCGGGGCCGGTTCACATCATCGCCTGCCATAAGACGTGCGGCGAGTCGCAGGTGGGATCCTTCATGGGCCATCCGGACCTGTTCATCGTGAAGACCCCTTTCGGCTTTTTCGTCGCCGATCTGGTGAGCTTCGTCCAGACGTTCTTCCTCGTCTCCTGCCGCGACGAGACCTCGACGAGGGTGGCATTGCGCCGGATGTTCGATTGGATCGATCAATCGCGCGAGATGGGCCGCATCGCCGCCCGCGGACGCTCCCGCCGGGTCATCCTGGAAGCCGTGGCCCGGGAGATCCAGAAGGCGAGCCAGCCCCAAGCCCGCTGACCGGTCTACCGCAGCCGTTCCAGCGCCCGCTCCAGGGCGCCGCGGTCGACCTCGGAGAGGATCTCCACGATCTCGTTCCGCACCGATTCCAGCCGCCTGGCGCCGGCGGACTGGCGCTCGCGGCCGAGATCGGTGAGGGCGGCCCGCACGCAGCGGCGGTCCTTGGGGTCCTCCACCCGGCGGACCAGGCCGTCCGCCTCCAGCCGGTCGACGAGCTGCGAGACGTTCGACCGCACGCAGACGAGCCGGGAGGCCATGTCGCTCAGGGAGAGCGGCTCGTCCGCCGCCGCGAGCTGCTTCAGGGCGCTGTACTTGGCGACCGAGAGGTCCACCTCGACCAGCGCCGCCTCCAGACGCTCCTCGATCGCCTGCGCCGTCTGCAGGAACAGCCGGATGACCGGATCGTCCTTCATGGCTGCGCCGCCTGCCATTGAGCGTCCGTGAGCTTCCAGCCGCCGCCCAGCACCTGGTAGAGCTGCACCAGGGTCGCCAGCCGGTTGTAGCGGGCCTGGGCCAGCAGGATCTCGGCCGGGAAGAGCTGCTGCTGGGCCTGGAGCACGTCGAGGTAGCTCGAGAGGCCGGCCACGTAGCGGGTGTTGGAAAGGCGGACCGCCTCCTGATAGGCGTTGACCTCGCGGGCCCGCTCCCGCTCCACGTCCGCGTACTTCTGATAGGCCACCAGCGCCGTGGAGACCTCGTTGAAGGCGTTGGTCACGTCCCGCTCATAGAGCGCCTTCGCCTGCTCCCAGCGGGCCACGGCCGCCTCGTACTGGAAGCGCAGGCGCCTCCCCTGGAAGACCGGGGTGAGGAGCCCGGCGCCGATCGACCAGGTCCGCCCGGCCGGAAAGAGCTGGGAAACCTGCGGCGAGATGCTCCCCAGAGCGCCCGTCAGGCTGATCCGGGGGAAGAAGTCGGCCTGGGCCACCCCCACCTCGGCGTTGGCCGCGACCAGGTTCTGCTCGGCCTCCCGCAGGTCTGGGCGCCGCTGGAGGAGGTCCGAGGGGAGCCCCGGCGGCACGTCCGGCGGAAGGAATTGACGATCGAGCGCCGCGCCACGGGCGATCGGCCCCGGGTTGCGGCCGAGGAGGAAGGAGAGCTCGTTCTCCACCGCCACGATCTGCCGCTCCAGGTCCGGGATGGTGGCCGCGGTCGAGGCGAGCAGGGCCTCGGCGCTGCTGGTCTCCAGGGCCGAGGCGGCCCCTCCCTGGAGCCTCCGGTTGAACAGGTCGAAAGTCTCCTGGAAGGCGCCGGTGGTCCGGCGGGCGATCTCCAGTTGAAGGTCGAGCTCGCGGAGCTGGAAGTAGCGCGCGGCCACCTCGGAGACGAGCGAGAGGTAGACCCCGCGCCGCGCCTCCTCCGAGGCCAGATACTGGGCCAGCGCCGCCTCGTTCGAGCGCCGGATGCGCCCCCAGAGATCGAGCTCCCACGAGGCGTTGACGTTGAGCTGGATCAGCCCCCCGCGCCTCCCCTCGCCCCCGGAGAATTCGGACTGCCGGCCATACCCGGCCTCCGCCTGCCCCTCGAACGCCGGGAAGGACTGGGCGCGGATGACCCCCGCGTTGGCCCGCGCCTCCTCCACCCGCCAGGCCGCCAGCCGGACGTCGTAGCCGTTCTTGAGCGCCTCGGCGATCAGACCCTTCAGAACGTCGTCATGGAAGATGTCCCACCAGGCCTGATCGGCGAGCGACGCCGCCTCCGCCGCACCGGTCTGACCCCGGTGCTGGGCCGGCGGATTCAGGGCCGGCCGCTGATAGTCGTGGCCGGCGGTGGTGGCGCACCCGGCCAAAGCGACGGCCGCCAGCAAAGCCGCGAGCCGCCTCACGGCTGGGCCTCCTCGGCCGGCACCAGGGCCGCTTCCTGGGTCCGCTGGGCCCGCTTCCGCTCCGCGCCGCCGAGCCTCTCCACGATCACGTAGAGGACCGGGATGAGGAACACGGCGAGCAGGGTGGCGGCGAGCATCCCGGCCACCACCACGGTCCCCAGGATCTGGCGCGACACCGCGCCCGCGCCATGGGCGATCCACAGCGGCACGCACCCCAGGATGAAGGCGAACGAGGTCATCAGGATGGGCCGCAGACGCAGCCGGGCCCCCTCCAGCGCCGCCTCGGCGAGCGGCCTGCCTTTCTCGGACTCGGCCTTGGCGAACTCGACGATCAGGATGGCGTTCTTGGCCGCCAGGCCGATCAGCACCACCAGCCCGATCTGCCCGAACACGTCGAAGTCGAAGTGCCGGAGCAGCAGCCCCAGGAAGGCCCCGAAGACCGCCACCGGCACCGAGAGGAGCACGCTGAAGGGCAGCGTCCAGCTCTCGTAGAGGGCGGCCAGAATCAGGAAGACGAACATCAGCGACAGGATGAACACCCGGCTGGCGCTCCCCGAGGCTTTCTTTTCCTGATAGGAGAGGTCGGCCCAGTCGTAGCCCATCTCGCGGGGCAGGGTCTGCGCCGCCACCTGCTCCAACGCATCGAGCGCCTGGCCCGAGCTGTAGCCCGGCGCCGCCGAGCCGGTGACCTGGGCGGCCCGGAAGAGGTTGAAGCGCTGCGTGTACTCCGGACCGGTGGTGGCGCGGATCGTGGTCAGCGCCGAGAGCGGCACCATGTTGCCGTCGTTGTTGCGCACGTAGAGCTGGCCGACGTCCTCGGGGCGCGTGCGCTCCGTCCCCTCGCCTTGCAGGTAGACGCGCCACTGCCGGCCGAAGCGGTTGAACTGGTTGACGAACGTGCCGCCCAGGAGAGCCTGCAGGGTCTGGTAGACGTCGGCGATCGGCACCCCCTGCTTCAGCGCCTTGTCGCGGTCGACGTCGACGAAGATCTGCGGCACCGCGGCGCGGAAGGTGCTGTTGACGTTCTGGAGCTCGGGCCGCTTGCGCGCCGCCTCCAGGAACTTCTGGAGGTTCTGGTTCAGGAAGTCGACCGTGCCGCCGCTGCGGTCCTGAATCCACAGCGAGAAACCGCCCGAGGTGCCGAGGCCGGGAATGGCCGGCGGCAGGAAGGCGAACGCGGTCGCCTCCGGGATCTGGGTGCGGAGCGCGCCGTTCACCTTGTCCGCGATCTCCCTCGACGTGAGCCCGGGGCCCTCCCGCTGGTCCCACGGATCGAGAGTCACGAAGTAGAAGGCGTTGTAGGACGACGACACGTAGGAGAGCAGGCTGAAGCCCGCCACCGTGTTGTAGTACCGCACCCCCTTGGTGTGGGCCAGGATGCCCTCGATCTTGCGGCAGACGGCATCCGTCCGCTGGAGCGACGCGGCGTCCGGGAGCTGCACGTTGAGATAGAAGGAGCCCGCGTCCTCGTCCGGCAGGAAGCTGGTGGGCACCTTCTTGCCGAGCCCGCCCGCCAGCAGAGTGAATCCCAGGAGGATCACCACCGCCAGCACCGCCTTGCGGATCAGGAAGCCGGAGAAGCTGAGATAGCTCTCCCGGCCGCGGTCGAATACCCGGTTGAAGCCGCCGAAAAAGCGGGCGAGCAGCCCCCGCGACGCCTCGCGGTGCCGCAGCAGCATCGCCGAGAGGGCCGGCGAGAGCGAGAGCGCGTTGAAGGCCGAGATCAGCACCGAGATGGCGATGGTGAGCGCGAACTGCCGGTTGAGCCGCCCCTGGATGCCCCCCAGGAAGGCGGCGGGCAGGAACACCGAGGAGAGGATCAGGGCGATGGCCACCACCGGCCCCGACACCTCCTTCATCGCCTGGATGGTGGCGGCCCGTGGCGACATCCCTTCCTCGATGTGATGCTCCACCGCCTCCACCACCACGATGGCATCGTCCACCACCAGGCCGATCGCCAGCACCAGGCCGAACAGCGAGAGCGAGTTGATCGAGAAGCCCAGCAGCGGGAAGACCGCGAAGGTGCCGATCAGCGACACCGGCACGGCGATCAGCGGGATCAGCGTCGCCCGCCAGTTCTGGAGGAACAGGAAGACGACGAGAATCACCAGCAGCATCGCCTGGCCGAGCGTCTTCAGGATGTCCTGGATCCCGGCCGTGACCTGCCGGGTGGAGTCCACCGAGATGGCGTAGTCGAGATCGGCGGGGAACCGGGGCTTGAGATCCTCCATCGCCTTGCGGATCCCCGCCGCCACCGCGAGGGCGTTCGAGCCGGGGGCCTGGTAAATGGCGATAATGCTCGACGGCCGGCCGTTGAAGCGCGCGACCTGTTTGTAGCTCAGGGCGCCCATCTCGATCCGCGCCACGTCCTTCAGGCGCACCGCCGAGCCGTCCGGGTTCAGGCGCACCACGATGTTGCCGAACTCCTCGGGGGTGGCGAGCCGCCCCTGGGCGCGCACGGTGTAGGTGAATTCCTGCCCCGGCGGCGACGGCTCGGCGCCGATCTGCCCCGAGGGGTTCACCGTGTTCTGCGCCTGGACGGCGCGCACCAGGTCCGAGACCGTCAGGCTCAGCTTGGCGAGCTGGTCCGGCTTCACCCAGATCCGCATCGCGTACTCCGAGGCGCCGAAATTCAGCACCTGGCCCACGCCGGGCACGCGGTAGAGCGCGTCGTTGACGTTGATCAAGGCATAGTTGCCGAGGAACAAGGCCGGGTAGGACCCCTTCGGCGAATAGAGCGAGATCAGCATCAGCGGCGTGCCCTGCGTCTTGCGGTAGGTGAGGCCGAAGGCGTTGACGTCCGCCGGCAGGCTGGGCAGCGCCTGGGTCACCCGGTTCTGGGCGTTGATCTGGTCGGCGTTGCGGTCCGTGCCCACGTCGAAGATCACGCGCAGGGTGATGGTGCCGTCGTTGGCGTTCACCGACTGCATATAGAGCTCGTCCTCGACGCCGTTCATCTGCTGCTCGAGCGGGGTCGCCACCGACTGCTCGACGGTGATCGCGTCGGCGCCCGGGAAAGTGCTCTGGATCTGGATCTGCGGCGGGATGATGTCGGGGTACTGCTCGACGGGCAGCCCGGCCATCGCCACGAGCCCGAGCAGGACCGTGAGGATCGCGATGACGATCGCGACGATCGGCCGGTCGATGAAAAAACGGGCCATGGCGCTACTTCCCTCCCGCCATCGACGTCATGGGCGAGGTGGACGGCGAGGCCTCGGCCTCCTCCGCCGGGGCCTCCTGCGGGCGGACGGTGATCCCCGGCTTCACCCGCGCGAGCCCCTCGACCACCACGCGGTCCCCGGGCCGCAGCCCGGAATCGATCTCCCACAGCTTCCCCACCCGCACGCCGGGCTGGACCGGCCGCATCTGGACCTTGTCGTCGTTGCCCACCACCGCCACCTGGTAGCTCCCCTGGAGCTGGCTGACGGCGCGCTGGGGCACCAGGATCGCCCCCTTCTTGACCTCGGTCACCGCGCGTACTTTTCCGTACTGCCCGGGCCGCAGGAGGTTCCCGGGATTGGGGAAGACGGCGACGGTGTTGATGGTGCCCGTCTTCACGTCCACCTGCCGATCCGAGAAGAGCACGTGCCCCTTGTGGGGGAACGTCGAGCCGTCCGCCAGGATCAGCTCGAGATTGTCCTCGCGGGCCGACGGGTCGCTCCGGAGCCGCTCCTGGAGATGGAGATACTCCTGCTCGCTGAGCGGATAGAGCACGCGGATGGGATCGCACTGCGAGACCGTGGCGAGCACGGTGGAGGGGCTCACGAGATCGCCCACCTGGGCCTGGGAGGCGCCGGCGATACCGCTGATGGGGGCGGTGACGCGGCTCCAGCCGAGATTGAGGCGGGCCTGATGGACGGCGGCCTGCTTGGCGTCCACCACCGCCTTGGCGGCGGCCTCGGACGAGAGGGCGTTGTCGAGCTCCTGCTGGCTGACCGCCTTCTGCGCGGCCAGGGGGCGGAAGCGGTTGACGTCCTGCTGAGCCTTGGAAAGCTGGGCCTGAGCCTGGGCGAGGTCCCCCTGCGTCTGCTGGAGCTGGGCCTGGACCTGCCGGGGATCGATCTCGA
>JAICSG010001206.1 GCA_025937035.1 Thermoanaerobaculia bacterium
AGTGGAGGACGTGGGGGAGGAAGACGCCGTTGAGCATGCCGTGGTGGAGGCGTTTGTCGGGCAGGCCGCCGAGGGGGTGGCTCAGGGCGTGAACGGCGCCGAGGCCCTTCTGGAAGGTCAGGCCGCCCTGGAGCGCGGCCATCATCATCTCCGAGCGAGCGGACAGATTTGAGCCGTCGCGGGTGGCGGTGCGGATATGCCGCCAGGCGCGGGCGAGGCCGTCGAGGGCGATCGCGTCGGCGACGGGATTGAACTTCGGACTGCAGAAGGTCTCCACGCAGTGCGAGATCGCGTCCACCCCGGTCGCGGCGGTCAGCACCGGCGGCAGGCCGAGCGTCAGCCGCGAGTCGCAGACGGCGGCCTGCGGGATCAGCTTTGGCGATATCACTGCGAGTTTCGCCCCGTCCGCGAACGTGATCAGCGCCCCGCGCCCCACCTCGCTCCCCGTCCCGGCGGTCGTCGGGACCGCCACCACCGGCGGCTTGTCGGCCGTCACCTTCGGCAGCCCGCCCTCGACCAGTGCGTACTGCCGCAGCGGGCCGGGGTGGGTCACGAGGAGCGCGACGCACTTGGCGCAATCCAGTGGCGACCCGCCCCCGACGGCCAGGACGCCGTCGCAGGCGTGGGCGCGGTAAAGCTCGACTGCTTCGGTCACGCTCGATTCGGTGGGATTCGTCTCGACGGCGTCGAAGGTCGCGGCGGGGGGGACGTTGAGCGGATCGAGGAGACCGGCGGCGCGGACGCCCTTGTCGGTGACGAGCAGGGGGCGGCGGATGTTGAGTCGCTGCAGGATGCCCGGCGTTTCAGCCGCAACGCCGGGCGAGAACCAGATGTCGGTGAGGTAGGAGATCGTGGGTGGGGTCATGGCTCGGGGGGAGCATACAGGATGTGAAGGCGTCCGCGGCAGCTTTGCATTCCGTTGAGGGGGATTGGAGGTTTGAAGTTGGAGCTTTGACGGGAGCTACGCCACCCGCACGAATCGCCCCTCACCCCTGCCCTCTCCCCCGTGTACAGGGGAGAGGGGGTGAGGTCCCTGAACTGCCAAAGGGCCTCGAGCAAATTGAAAGAGGGCGGCCCGCATTGGGCCGCCCTCGTGTACTGTCTCATCGACAACGTTCCGCGTCCTACTTTTCCTTCACGCGCTCGATGTCCGCCCCCACCGCCGCGAGCTTCTGTTCGATCTTCTCGTAGCCGCGGTCGATGTGGTAGACGCGGTCGATGCGGGTTTCGCCCTTGGCGGCGAGGCCCGCCAGGACCAGGGCGGCGCTGGCGCGGAGGTCGCTCGCCATCACCGGGGCGCCCTGCAGCTCCTTCACGCCCTGGATGATTGCGGTGGGGCCTTCCTTGCGGATGTGGCCGCCCATGCGATTCAGCTCGCCGACGTGGAGGAAGCGGTCGGGGAAGATGCGCTCGGTGATCACGCTCATCCCGTCGCCCAAGCATAGCAGGGCCATAAGCTGGGCCTGCAGGTCGGTGGGGAAGCCGGGGTAGGGTTGCGTGGTCATCGCCACGGGCGTCAGCCGGCGGGCTGAGGAGACGTGGATCGTGCCGTTGGTCCGCTGGACACGCACGCCCACCTCTTCAAGCCGGTCGGTGACGGCGATCAGG
>JAICSG010001066.1 GCA_025937035.1 Thermoanaerobaculia bacterium
AGAGCAGGAGGGGGAGCAGGGGCTTGGGCATGGGATCTCCTCAGGAGCGTAGACGGCTGGAGAGGAGATCCGGTTCCCGCCTGGGCATTCATGCCCGGGCGGCCGAAACTTTCCCGCACTACCCCCGTACAACCCTCTTGACGACAGATGTCGTCACGAGTACGATGGCGACAGTTGTAGTCAAGAAGCGAGGCACAGACATGAGACCCAAATCCATCGGAGACCAGGAGCTGGCGCTCCTCCAGTACGTGGAGGAGCAGGGGGCGGCCACCGTGGGGCAGGCGGCGGAGGGGTTCGGCTCGCCGCGCGGGCTGGCCCGCTCGACCGTGCTGACGATGATGGAGCGCCTGCGGCAGAAGGGGCATCTCGACCGCCGCCAGGTGGAGGGGGTCTATCAATACTTCTCTCCGGCGCCGGCCGGCGAGGTGCTGCGCGACGTGGTGAAGACGTTCGTCGAGAAGACCCTCGGCGGCTCCGTCTCCCCCTTCGTGACCTATCTGACCGAGGAGGCCGAGGTCTCGGACGCGGATCTCGCCGAGCTCGAGGAGCTGGTGGCCAAGCTGCAGTCCAAGCGGAGGGAGGAGCCGTGAGCGGCCCGTGGATCGCCGGGATCGCCGGGACGCTCGTCCGGGCATCGCTCGAAGGCGGCCTCTTCGTCGCCGCGGTATGGGCCATCTGCCGCTTCGTCCCCCGCCTGCCGGCTGCGGTGCGCTGCGGTCTGTGGTGGGCGGCGTGCCTGAAGCTGCTGCTGGGCCTGGCTCCGCTGCCGGCCTTGCGGCTCCCGCTGTTGCCGGCGGTGGAGCGCGCGGCGGTGGCGCAGCCTCAGCCTCTATATATAAGGAATGCCGCTCCCGCCCGAGCCCTCACCCCTGGCCCCTCTCTCTTCCCCTCGCCCCCTCCCTCCCAGAGAGAGAAGAAAAGGATCACGGCCCGTGAGGCCGGTGTCTGGTCCGTGGCCGGTCTGTGGCTCCTGGGCCTGCTGATTCTCACTGGAAAGGCCTGCCGGCAGCTCCGGGAGACGCGGCGGATCGTCCGCTCGGCGGAGCCGGTGCGGGAAGGGTGGGTGCGGGCGGCTTTCGCGGCGATCTGTGAGCGGCTGGGGATCCGCCGGGCTCCGGATCTGCGCGGGTCGGGTGAGGTGCGCACGCCGCAGGTGACGGGGCTGGCGCAGCCGGTCGTCCTGATCCCCCGCGCGGGCCTCGAACGGATGACTCCGGCCGAGGTCTCGATGACTCTCTGCCACGAGCTGGTCCACCTGCGCCGCAAGGATCTGTGGCTGGGATGGGTGCCGGCCCTGGCGCACAGGATCTTCTTCTTCCATCCATTGGCGGCGCTCGCCGCCCGTGAATACGCGATCGCCCGCGAAGCCGCGTGCGACGCGGAGGTGCTCCGAATCCTGGGGACGGCGCCCCAGGCCTACGGGCGCCTGCTCCTCCGGTGGGGTGTGGCCCCGCGAGAGACCGGTCTCGCCGCCGCGGGTGCCTCGCCTTCGCTGCAGAACCTGAAAAGGAGACTTCAGATGCTTCAGCAGAGCTCAGACAATAAGCGCCGGATGTCCGGCTGGTGGTGGCTGGCCGGAGCGGCGGTTCTCGCCGGTCTCGTGCCGCTCCGCATCGTGGCGCAGGAACGCGCCCCGCAGGCTCCCGTGGCAACTCCCGCTCCCGAGGCTCCCGAAGCCGCAGAGGCTCCGGAAGTCGCTGAGGCTCCCGAAGCCGAGGCCTCGGAAGCCGCGGAGGCTTCCGAGGCGGCCGAAACGCCCGAGCCGCCGGAAGCCGTTCCGGCCGTGGCCCCGGCTCCGCCCCGGGGCGGGGTTCCCGGCGGTGTCCGGGGTGGAGTGAAGGGTGGCGTCATGGGTGGGATTCCGGGTGGAATCAAGGGCGGGATTCCGGGTGGCGTCGAAGGAGCCATCGCGGACGGCGTGGAGGGTGGGGTGGAAG
>JAICSG010001051.1 GCA_025937035.1 Thermoanaerobaculia bacterium
ACGTCGAGGCTCCGCGGGCCGCCCGCTCCCCCGAGCCGAGCCTCTGGCTGTATGTACGGCACGAAATCGTCCGCGGAGATCCGGACCCCGAAGACACCCTGCGCGATGGGCTCCAGGACGAACCGTCCCTCCGCGTCCGTAGTGGCCGAGGCGCTGCTGTACGTCTGCGGACAGGGGGCGTAGGGATCGATGACGTCGCTGGGGGGCTCTGCGGCCACCCTGGCGACCGCGACCAGGGCGCCAGGGACCGGGCGGCCTTCCGAATCCACGATCCGGCCGGGAAGGCGCCCGGAGGCGGGCATGACGATCCGGAGAGGTCGTGAAGGCCCATCGAGCGTCTCCGTTAGCCGCGAGCGGTCGCGCCGGCAGGCATAGAGCTCGAAGGGCCCCTTCGGCTCGACGTGGATCGAGAACCTCCCGTCGGATCCCGTGACCTGCCGCGGACCTCGCCGGAGGAACGGATAGCCCTCCGGGCTCGGCTCCATGCTCCGGACCCAGATCGCGGTGCCTGCCAGGGGCCGGCCCTTACCGTCGACCACGATCCCGTCGACCTTCCTGCCGGCGTCCAGGGTGAGCCGGCCCACGTTGACCGCTCCGACGGGGTCCGGCACGACGATCCCTTTGCGGATCAAGGGGGCGAAGCCCGGGTAGTCGATCCGCAGGTCGATCAGGGTGGCCGGCAGGCCGTCCACCTCGAAGTGTCCGGTCAGACCGGTACGGGTGGCGTGGTAGTTTGCCGAGGCCTCCTCGTCCCAGCAGGTCCTAGGACTATCAGGGATTTCCACGAGCTCGACCTCGGCTCCCGACACCGGTGACCCATTCTCATCGACGACCGTGCCCGCGACCGAGGCCCTATCCTCCAAGAGCCGGTGTCTCAGGACCCCTGGGCATTTCGCGATGGGTGAATACGCAAAGGCTGGAATGGCCGAGAGAAGGGGGAGCAGGAGGACGGAGAAGAGCTTGACGGCACGGCTTAGCGGCTTTCGCATGGAGCGGCCCTCCCGGTTGGACCCGGCCCTTCAGCAAGTTTGATTCCAGGCGCTCTCCCCTGAGAAGACGGATCTTGTCGCGGGATTTCGATCCACGGAAACGGACGATGGCGTCCAATTTATTGGATTTGACGATCCGTGTCAAAAAAAGGGGGGGTGCGGCAACTTACTAGATGAGCGGCTTCCGCGGGGAGGGTTGGTCGCCCGGTCAACCCACGCGGAGAGCCTCCTCTCATTCAACGGCGCGCGACGAAAGGTCTCGCGCCTCTTTTTTTGCCCGGACACCTGTCCGCCCACCCGCCGGACACCTGTCAACCTCCCGGACGACCGGACACCCGTCCGCGCTCCTAAATCTCTGAAAAAGAATCGTTTGTGTCTCCACCCGCCCATGGCACATCCGTTGCCTATAGGGCTGGCATGATCCAAGACACCGATTCCATGGACCAGATCATCGACAAGGCGCCGGGGCTCTCCCGGCGCGTGAAGATCGGAATAGGGGCCGCCGCCGGGGTGGCGATCCTGGCGGCGGTGCTGGCCCCGTCCCTCCAGCGATGGGCGCGGGCCGAGCAGTCGGTCGACCTCGACCGGCTGCAGATCGCCACCGTCACTCGCGGCGACCTCCAGCGCGACGTCTCCGTGCAGGGGAGCGTCGTGGCCGCCAACCACCCCCGGCTGTACAGCCCCGCCCAGGGGATCGTCGCGCTGGCCGTGAAGGCCGGCGAGGCGGTGCGCAAGGGGCAGATCCTCGCCACCGTCGAGAGCCCCGACCTCAAGTCCCAACTCGCTCAGGAGCAGGCCCGGCTCCAGTCGATGGAGTCCGACCTCGCCCGCGGCGAGCTCTCCGCCCGCCAGCAGAACCAGGGGGACGAGCAGACCGTCAAGCTCCGGCGGGTCAGCCTGGAGGCCGCCAAGAGGGACCTCCAGCGGGCCGAGAAGCTCCGCGCCGACGGCCTCATGAACGAGGTGGACTACGAGCGCAGCCGCGA
>JAICSG010000231.1 GCA_025937035.1 Thermoanaerobaculia bacterium
TCCCAGGAAGACGTCGGCGCTGCGCTGGTAGAGCTGGCAGGAGAGCCGCCCCTCGCCGACCCAGAACTGGAACAGGGCGTGGCAGGGGGGGAGGGCCATGCGGTCGAGGTCCGCCACGTTCCAGGCGCTGACGATGTGCCGCCGGGAGTCCGGGTTCTTCCGGATCCCCTCGAGGAGATTCGTGATCTGGTCGATGGTGCCGCCGTCGGGGGCCGGCCAGGAGCGCCACTGGGCGCCGTAGATCGGCCCGAGATCGCCGTCCGCGTCCGCCCACTCGTCCCAGATGGTCACCCCGTGCTCGTGGAGATAACGGACGTTGGTGTCCCCGGCCAGGAACCAGAGCAGCTCGTGGATGATCGAGCGCAGATGGAGCTTCTTGGTGGTCAGCAGCGGGAACCCCTGGGAGAGGTCGAAGCGCATCTGATAGCCGAACACCGAGAGGGTGCCGGTGCCGGTGCGGTCGCCCTTCGGGGTCCCATGGTCCAGGATGTGCTGGAGCAGATCCAGGTAGGGCCTCATTGCGAGGGAATCTACCACGCGGGGGGACACGATATGATCTCCCCGCGCCGGCCCGGAGCCGGAAGGAGAGAGCGATGACGAAATATGGCTGTCTGATCGCCGCCGTGGTCGTGGTCCTGATCCTCGGGGTGTTTCTGGTGAGCACCTACAACGGCCTGGTGGGGGCCCAGCAGGCCGTCGAGAGCCAATGGGCGCAGGTCCAGAACGTCTACCAGCGCCGGGCGGACCTCATCCCCAACCTGGTCGCCTCGGTCAAGGGGGCGGCCAACTTCGAGCAGTCGACACTCACGCAGGTGATCGAGGCGCGCAGCCGGGTGGGCCAGCTCAGCCCCCAGGCGAGTGCGGACATCCTCAACGATCCCGCCAAGTTCGCGCGCTACCAGCAGGCGCAGGACAGCCTCTCCTCGGCCCTCTCCCGCCTGATGGTGGTGGTGGAGCAGTACCCGCAGCTTCAGGCCGTGCAGGCCTTCCGGGACCTCATGACCCAGCTCGAGGGGACGGAGAACCGCGTGGCGGTCGAGCGGCGGACCTTCAATCAGGTGGCGCAGGACTACAACACCCGCATCCGCCGCTTCCCGGCCGCTCTCTTCGCCTCGATGATGGGCTTCCAGCCGAAGCCCTACTTCCAGGCGGCGCCCGGCGCGGAGACGGCGCCGAAGGTCGATTTCGGGACGCCCGGCGCTCCGGCGCCCACTCCGGCCCCGGCGCCCGGGCACTAGCCGCTCACTCCGCCGGCGGGATCTCCACGCGCTCGATCTCGTGCAGCCGGTTGAGATCGACCCGCAGGACCCCGTCCGGCTTCGGAGCTTCGAAGAGGCTGGCGAAGCGGGCTCCCCAGACGATCTCGTCCGGCTTGTAGGACGAGCGGGTGTGTACTCTCTGGAAGGAGATGTCGTCGATCCCGGAGAGCAGGATCAGGAGCTCGGACTGACACTCCTTCAGGCTCTCCGGGGTCAGGCCGTGGAGCGGGCTCGTCTCGTCGATCGGATGGACGATCGTCCAGGAGAGAGGGAAGAAGACCACCTTCTCGCGCTCCAGCTTCAGCACGATGAACTCCCGGTTGCCGCTGCCGTCCCGCTTCATGCGGGTGAACGTCACCTGGGCCTCGACCTGGATCATCTCGCTGCGCCGGACGTTGGCGATCCGGAACTGGAGGGCCGTGATGCCGCGGTAGGGGGCGATGACCGCCTGCTTGCTGAACAGGATGCGGGCGTTCGGCTGGGCGAAGCGGGCGAACAGGATGCCGGTGGCGAGCGCGAAGCCGAGCAGCCCGACCAGCGCCTCCAGGGTGACCAGCAGGTTGGCCGCCACGCCCACCGGGTGCATCACCCCGTAGCCGATGGTGGCGAAGGTCTGGACGCTGAAGAAGAAGTCCTCCAGATACTGGGCTGGAAGGCTGACCGCCGTGGAGCCCGCGATCTGGCCGGGGCCGCACAGGAAGTAGGCGAAGCCGAAGACCGCGTTGGTGACGATGAAGAAGAGGACGACCAGCCCCAGGAACCGCGGCCAGGTCGTGGTCAGCAGGGAGTGATAGGGGCTGAGCGACTCGAAGAAGCGCAGCCCCTCGCGCGCCACGTTGAAGCTGCCATCCTTGTTGAGCAGCCGCCTGCGGCTCTCCCGGGCGACGACGGCGCCGAACCCGAGGTCGCGGTTGGGATCGTCGGGAAGGGGCGGCGGCGTCCGGGTCTCGGCGAGGGCCATGGCTGGCGAAGCATAGCGCAGGCGGGGAGATCGCCCCGCCAGCGCGCCACGGCCGCTCAGCCGTCGGCGAGGGCGTCGAGCGAGGAGGCCGCTCCCGCGCGGATGCTGAGCTCGGTGAGCTCCTCGATCGAGGCGATCGCCTCCACCCGCCGCAGGACCTTCTCGGGCAGAGAGCCGAAACGCCTCTCCAGGTCCCGCAGGAGGACTCCGCGGGCCTTGGCGAGAGCGTCCTGCTGCCCCTGCTGGAGCCCCTTCTGGAGCCCCTTCTGGAGCCCCTTCTCCTCGCCTTCCTGAAACCACTGGTCGGTCCAGCTCAGACCGCTTTCGGCTAACATCGATTTGACCTCCTCAAGATCGAGATCCGCGGGAAACCTGATCCCGCGAAGCCGGGATGGGAGCAGGCCCTTCAGCACCCACTCGGTGAACGATTTCCTCAGCTCCTCCAGCCCCGGCTCCCGCAACCACGCGATCGCCGCTTCCAGGACCCGCTCCATCGCCTCCGTGCCCCGGCTCTTCTCCAACCGGAACACCGCCGCGGCAAGGTTCCGCAGCGACTCCAGCTCCGCGTCGGCCATCCGCATCTCGTCCAGCAGACAGTAGCGGAGCCGCGGCCGGTAGCGCTCCAGGCCGCCGGGGGCCTCCTCGATCAGCTCCGAGATCTCCCGGGCGGCGCCCCAGAGCGCGTATCCATTATAGAGAACCAGAGGCAGGACCGGCGGCAACTTGCCCGAAGGGGTGGTCTCTCCCCGCTTGAGGAGGTCCTGGTAGAGCAGCCCCAGGTAGACCATCATGCGCAGCGCCATGGAGGGATCGACCGTGGACTGGAATTCCATCAGGAGATAGACGTAGAGGACCCGGTCCCCCTTCCAGCGGAGCTTCCAGACGGCGTCGCTCTCCCGGGGCATCAGAGTCGGGGCGACGTAGTTGCCGGGGACCTTCTCCAGGGTGGAGAAGTCGAGGTCCCGAACCCAGTCCTCGTGGACGAAGCCGCGCAGGAGATCCTCGACCATCTCGGGATGGGAGAAAAGAGACTTGTATCCGGAATCGTGCTCCGCCACCGCCCCTCCGTTCGACATGCCAGGAAAGAACGCGGCATTTTCTCAAGAGACGGCGGCGGTGTCTACAGCGGGCGGCCCTGCGACGCTCGCGCGTGCTATTCCGTATATTAGGCAGATGCCGTTTCGGTCAGCTCTTCCTTGAAAGGAGCCTTCCATGAGACCGTCGACGCTCGCCCTGGTCCTGATGATCCTTGGTCCCGCCTCGGCCCTGTCCGCGGAGAATCCGCGGATCGTCAGGCCTCTGATCCAACTGCATACCCATGTGACGTTTCACATCCAGGGCTCTCAGTACCTGGACCAGGATCTTTTCGTCGCCACGGACGGCACCGCGACGGGGCAGTCCGTGACCGGTCACCCGCTGGCGAGCATCGGCTGGCAATTCCAGTCGAAGACAGCCAAAGCCTCGGCAGCGCAGTTAAAGGCCTTACAGGATGCTCTGGGACGGGCGGCTATCGGGACACAGCCCGGAGGCTGCACACTCTTTTCGAGCTTTTTGTCCACGGGTGTCGCGGAGCTCACCTGGTATGGGCGTTTCTATCGCAAAAATACCCTTGCTCTGACGATCGGAGCCCCCGCCGACAATCTCTGCCCGCAGGAGCTTCAGGACCTCTTCCTGGCCATCGAGGATTTCTCCGGCGCCGTCCTGGACCAAAACGACCGGCCTTAGTTGATAGTTGATAGAATCGGGGTGATGGCGCTGCTCTCCGCCGAGGCGCTGATCCTCGACGTCACCGACCTCCACGACCGCGACCGGATCGTCACCTTCCTCACCCGCGAGCACGGCAAGAAGCGCGGGGTGGCCAAGGGCGCGCGGGTGAAGCACAGCCGCTTCGGCGGCCAGCTCCAGCCGCTCGCCAAGGTGGTGGTGACCTGGTTCGAGAAGGATGGGCGGGATCTCGCCCGCATCTCCACGGTGGAGCTGGTGCGCACCGCTCATGCGATCCAGACCGACCTCGAAGGCATCCTGCTCGGCAGCTACCTCGCCGACCACCTGCTGGAATTCGCGCAGGAGGGGGAGGGGGCGGACCACCTCTTCCGGCTGCTCGACTCGACGATCCAGGCCCTGATCGCCGGAGTCGACCGTGACCTCGCCACGCGCTACTTCGAGGCCTGGGTGCTGCGGATCGGCGGCGTCTTTCCGGCCCCCTGGGAGTGCCCGGGGTGCGGCGGACCGTTTCCGCCGGAGGGGGCCATCCTGCCGCGCTCGGGGGAGAACCTGCTCTGCTTCGACTGCGGCGGCGTGGTGGGGCTGCGGATCACTCCCGCCACCCTCGACTTCCTGCGCCGGATCGGCCGCGAGGGGCTGCCGGCGGTGGCCGCCAATCCTCCCGCGCCCGCGGTGCTGCGGCAGGTCGAGGAGCTCTGCGCCCAGGTACGGCGATACTTCCTCCAGCACGAGCTGCGCAGTTACGGGGTCATCCAGCAGACGCTGGCCCGTCTGTAGGATAGGATTGGCGTCCGCGCCCTGCCGCCCCCGCCGGGGCTCCATGCAACCAGAGGCGGAGAGACGATAAGCCCGCGAGGGCTCACGGAAGAGACCATGCAAACCTTTCAGGAGCTGATCCTCAAGCTTTCGGAGTTCTGGGCCCGCGAGGGGTGCGTGCTGCAGCAGCCGCTCGACCTCGAGGTGGGTGCCGGCACCATGCACCCCGACACCTTCCTGCGCGTCCTCGGCCCCGAGCCGTGGCGGGTGGCCTACGTGCAGCCCTCGCGCCGGCCGGCCGACGGCCGCTATGGCGACAATCCGTTCCGGCTGGGCAAGCACCACCAGTTCCAGGTGATCCTCAAGCCCTCGCCGCTCGACGTGCAGCGCCTGTACGTGCGCAGCCTGGAGGCGATCGGGCTCGACCTCGCCCAGCACGACCTCCGCTTCGAGGAGGACAACTGGGAGGCTCCCACGCTCGGCGCCTGGGGGGTCGGCTGGCAGGTGATGCTCGACGGCATGGAGATCACCCAGTTCACCTACTTCCAGCAGGCGGGCGGCCTGGAGCTGAAGCCGATCAGCGCCGAGATCACCTACGGCCTGGAGCGGCTCACCATGTTCCTCTCCCTCTCGCAGAGCATCTACGAGATCGACTGGGTCGAGGGGCTCAAGTACGGCCAGGTGCGCAAGCAGGAGGAGTATGAATTCTCCCGCTACTACTTCGAGCTGGCCGACGTCACCTTCCTGGCGAATCAGTTCGAGGGATATGAGCGCGAGGCGAACCGCTGCCTGGAGGCGGGGCTGGTGCTCCCGGCCTACGAATGCGCCCTCAAGTGCTCGCATACGTTCAACGTGATGGACGCCCGCGGCGCCGTCTCGGTCACCGAGCGGGTGGGGCTGATGAAGCGGGTGCGCGACCTGGCGGTCGGCTGCGCCAGGGCCTACGTGGAGAGCCGCGAGAAGCTGGGCTTCCCGCTGCTCCAGGGCGAGGCCCGGCAGGAAATTGTGACGGAGGTGGCCGATGCCGCAAGGTGAGTATCTGTTGGAGGTGCGGAGCGAGGAGATCCCGGCCCGCATGCTGGGGCCGGGAGTGCGCGAGCTGGCCACCCGGGTGTTCGAGGAGCTGATGGCGCGCGGCATCGGTCCGCGCGAGGTCGAGACCGGCTTCACCCCCCGCCGGCTGGTGCTGATCCTCTCCGGCCTCCCGGAGCGCGAGCCCGACCGCGAGGAGCAGGTGATGGGCCCGCCCGTGCGCGCCGCCTTCGGCGCCGACGGCGCCCCCACCCAGGCCCTGCTCGGCTTCGCCAAGCGGACCGGCCTGGAGCCGGACCAGATCGCGCGGGTGAAGACCGACAAGGGGGAGTATCTCGCCGCCACCAAGAAGATCGAGGGACGCCCCACGCGCGAGGTGCTGGCCGAGATCGTCCCCCGCATCCTCACCGGCATCTCCTGGGCGAAGACCATGCGCTGGGGGAGCGGCGAGGGCCCCTGGGTGCGCCCGGTGCACGGCGTCGTCTCCCTGCTCGACGGCGAGGTGGTGCCCTTCGAGCTGTTCGGCATCCAGGCCGGCGACGAGTCCGAGGGGCATCCGACCCTCTCGCCCGGCGTGTTCGGCGTCTCCAGCGTGGAGGACTACCGGCGGCACCTCGCCGCGCGGGCCATCGAGGTGCGTCCGGCCGAGCGCCGGCGGGCCCTCCACGAGACCATGCTCGCCCGCGCCTCGGAGCTCGGCGGCGTGCTGGTCGACGACCCGGCGCTGCTCGACAAGCTGACCGCCATCTGCGAGATCCCCGGCGTGATGGAAGGGCGTTTCGGCGACGCCTTCCTGGAGCTGCCGGCCGAGGTGCTCTCCACCAGCCTGCGCGACCACCAGAGCGCCCTCACGGTGGCCTCGCCCAACGATGAAGGAAAGCTGCTGCCGTGCTTCCTCACCGTGATGGACCGGCCGGA
>JAICSG010000938.1 GCA_025937035.1 Thermoanaerobaculia bacterium
CAGGGCCGGCACCGTGAAGGCCACGGTGGAGCGCGCGAGGACCGCCAGCAACCGGTCCAGATCGAGGATCTCGTCGCGCTCCAGGATCTCCACGGCGCCGCCGGTGACCAGCGGCGCCACGATCTCAAGGAGCGAGGCGTCGAAGGTGTAGCGCGACAGGTGGGGAAAGCGGTCGCCGGGGCCCACCGCCAGGAGGTCGATCACCGACTGGAGGGTGGTCGAGAGGCCCCGGTGGGTGGCCATCACCGCCTTGGGCCGCCCGGTGGTCCCCGAGGTGTAGATCAGGTAGGCGAGGTGCTCCGGCCGGACCTCCGGCAGCGGGCCGTCCCCTTCCCCGGATCCGTCCACGGCCAGATCGAGCGCCGGGGTTCCCTCCGCGAACGCCACGGGCAGGGGGCCGCGGTGGACCACCACCGCCGGCTCGCAGTCCGCCAGGAGATCGGCCAGGCGCTCGGCCGGAGAGTCCGGATCGAGCGGCACATAGGCGCCGCCGGCCTTCCAGGCCCCCAGGATGGCTACCGGCACGTCCGCCGTGCGGCCGAGGAGGAGGGCCACCCGGGCCTCGGGCTCCACCCCCAGGGCGCGCAGCCTCCGGGCCAGCGCCGTGGACCGGCGGTCGAGCTCGCCGTAGGTGAGCGCCTCGCCGCCGGCGAGGACGGCGGGGGCCTCGGGCGCGACCGCCGCCCGCTCCGCGAAGCGGCGGGGAGCAGTCCATTCGGCGGCGGGCCGGGCGGTGTCGTTCCACTCGGCCAGGGCCTGGTGGCGGGCCGCCTCCGGCAGCACCGGCAGGGCGCGCAGGGGGAGGTCCGGATCGGCCACCACCGCCGCGGCCTGGAGCAGCAGGCGCTCGATCCGCCGGGCCGAGGTGGCGGGGTCGAAGAGGTCGGCGTCGTACTCCAGGGCTCCTTCGAGGGCGCCGCCGGGAACCTCGAAGAGGGTGAGCATCAGGTCGTAGCGGGCGCGGCCGTCCCAGGCGTCCACCACCTCGAAGGAGGCGCCGGCAAGCGTCGCGGAGGCGGGCTGGCCGTCGAGCACCTGCACCAGGGTCTGCACCAGGGGGGGACGGCTGGCATCGCGCTCCAGGCGGATGGCCTGCACGAGCTGGCCGAACGGCAGGTCCTGGTGGGCGTAGGCGCCCAGGGCCGACTGGCGGGCGCGACCCAGCAGCTCGCGGAAGGTGGGTTCCCCGCCGAGGTCGAGGGGGAACGGCACCTGGGTGAGGAAGCAGCCGAGGACGGTCTGGATCTCCGGCCGGTTGCGGTTGGCGTTGTTGGCGCCCAGCACCAGCTTCTCCTCGCCGGAATCGCGATGCAGCCCGGCGGCGGTGAGGGCCAGCACCACCATGAACAGGGTGGCCCCCTCCTGGCGGGCGAGGGCGCGCAGGCCGTCCGCCAGCCCGGCGTCGATCTGGAAGGTGAGCCGGCCGCCGCGCATCCGCAGCTCCGCCGGCCGGGGGCGGTCGGCGGGGAGGTCGAGGGCGCGGGGGAATCCCTCCAGCCGCTCGCGCCACCAGGAGGAGAGCTCCTCCAGGGTCTCCCCCTGGAGCCACTCGCGCTGCCAGACGGCGAAGTCGGGATACTGCACGGCCGGCTCGGGGAGCGCCGGCCGGGACCCCGCGGCGAGGGCGTTGTAGAGCACGGCCAGCTCCGCCCAGGCGAGGTGGGAGGAGATGAAGTCGGTCACCAGGTGGTGGATGGTGAGCAGGCAGACGTGCTCCCCGGCGTCCAGGCGCAACAGGCGCGAGCGCACCAGGGGGCCGCGCTCCAGGTCGAAAGGGAGGGCCGAGTCCTCCCCCACCAGGCGGAGGGCCTCCGCCTCGCGGCGCGCCGGCGGCAGGGCCGAGAGGTCGACCCGCTGGAGGAGCTGCCGGCGGGCCGGGACCACCCGCTGCACCGGCCGGCCGTCGACCGCCGGGAAGACGGTGCGCCAGGCGGCGTGGCGGCGGGTGATCTCGTCGAGCGCCTCCTCCACCAGCTCCGGCGCCAGCGGCCCGCGCATGCGGGTGGCGGCCGTGACGTTGAGCCCCGCCCCCTGCGGGAAGAGCTGCTCCATGAACCAGTAGCGCTCCTGGTCGAGCGACAGCGGCCAGTCCCCTTCGGCCGTGGGGCCGGTGACGCGCCGGATGGGCGGCGGCGCCGTGGGGGCGGCGGCCTGGCGCTGCTTCTCCCGCAGCTTCTCGAACAGGGCCCGCTGCTCGGGGGTGAGGGCGGAGATACGGTCGGTCAGGCTCATACGGCTCCATCGTGCTGGGTCGGCTCTCCGGCGAGCAGGGCTTGCAGGTCCTCCAGGGAGAGATCGCCC